>CAYWLE010000023.1:0-15370 GCA_964458825.1 uncultured Oscillospiraceae bacterium
AGCCAAGGCTGCTGCTGCTGGACGAGCCCTTCGTCGGCCTCGATCCCAAGGCTGCCCTCACCCTGAAGAATATCATGCGGCAGATCTGCGCCGAGGGCGGAGCCATCTTCTTCTCCACCCACGTGCTGGATGTGGCGGAAAAGCTCTGTAATAAGCTCGCCGTCATCCGCGAGGGAGCCTTGGTTGCCTCCGGCTCCATGGCGGATCTGCTGGGCGGAGAAACGCTGGAGACGCTGTTTATGGAGCTTGCTGAAGATAAAGAGCCTGCCGAAAGCTCCCTCAAGGGGGTGTGACCATGATCCTTATCCCCATCAATACGTCCAGCCAAGCCAAAGCCCCCGGCATGGGCTTTGCCGCCCAGCTGCGGCTGCTTGTCCATCTGAGGATGGTCAATCTCCTCGGCATAAACGAAGCCCGCCATAGCGGCAGCCGCTCCAGATGCATAAAGCTCTTTGCCATGCTCTTTCTCTATCTGCTGCTGGCCGCCATGCTCATGTTCTGCGTGGGAGCCGTCTGCTTTGCTGCGGCAAGCCTCGGCGCTGGCAGCGTCGTGCCGCTCTGCCTTGCTGTGGTCTGCGCGCTGGTGACGCTCATGTTCACCCTGCTGCGTGCCGGCCCCATGCTCTTTGACCTGCGGGATTATGAAATGCTCAGCGCCCTGCCGCTGCACCCAACAGCCATCGTCGTCAGCCGCTACCTCAACCTCTATCTCACTAATGCAGCGCTCACCCTCGCCGTGCTCCTGCCCGGAGCCATCGCCTGCGGCATAGTGCTGCATCTCGGGGCAGGCTATTATATCATGCTCCTCATGGGAGCCTTCACCCTGCCGCTCATCCCCATGACCATAGCCATGCTCGTCGGCATGCTGATCTATATGCTCTCCGCACGCTTCAGGCGGCGCAGCGCTGTGGTGCTCGCTCTCTACCTGCTGGCGACCCTTGCCGCCGTGCTCCTGCCCGTCTGGATGCAGCGCATGCAGCCCGAGCGCCTCATCCTATCCCTGCGCAGCCTCCTCGATCGCGTGCGCGGCTTCTATCCGCCCGCAGGCTGGTTTGCCGATGGGGTGATTGCTCCCAACCTGCCGCTCTACCTCGGCTTCAGCCTTGGCTCCATCCTCTTCTTCCTCCTCGCCGCCAGCATCGTGGGCAGGCGTTACCATGCCATCTGCACCATGCTGGCAGCCAGACGCAGCAGCCATTCCTTCCGCTTGACCGCCCAGCGCCGTACAGGCAGCCTGACCGCCCTCTACAGGCGCGAGATCAAGCGTTATTTCGCATCGCCCATCTATGTGCTCAATACCGCCGTGGGCCCCATTCTGGCTGTCGTGCTCTCCGGTGTGCTGCTCTTTTCCGGTGTGGGCGGCATCCTAGCCGATTTCCCGCTGCCCGTCGAGCTTGCGCCGCGCATGCTCGCCTTCCTGCTGGGGCTGCTGCTTGCCCTGTCGCCCAGCACAACCAGCGCCATTTCCATGGAGGGCAAGCAGTGGTGGCTCATCAAGAGCCTGCCCGTTCCCGCGGCTTCCGTGGCTTGCAGCAAGCTCATGGTGAACCTCACCGTCGCCCTGCCTGCTTGGCTCATCTCCTCGGCTTTGACCTGCCTTGCCCTGCGTCCTGCGGGCGGCACGCTCATCTTCCTGATCCTGCTGCCCCTGGGCTATGTCCTCTTTTCCACGCTGCTGGGTCTGCGGCTGAACCTCGCCTTCCCATCCTTCAGCTGGGATAATGAGTCCATCCCGGTAAAGCAGGGCAAGCCCGTGCTCTTTAGTATGCTCTCTGCCATGCTTGCCTGCCTGCTTCCGGCAGTCGCCATCGCGATCCTGCCGGCGAAGCTCGCCGATCTGCTGAACCTGCTCACCGCAGCGCTGCTCCTTGCTGCATCGGCGCTTCTCTGGCGCAGCATCGCCAGCTTTGATCTTCGACGGGCAAACTGAGCTGACCAGCCCAAGCAACCAAACCAGCGTCCGAAGCATCCCTCCCAGCAAATTGCCTGCCGAGGGGTGCTTTTTGCCGCATAGCCATGGTAAATGTGTAGTTTTGTTGACTAAATATAAATTTCATTAAAAACTCTTTGCTTATTGCTGTCTTTGTTGTATAATAGAGTCAGCCAATTGGGTTTTACCATGTTGAACCCTCATGAGGATTAAGGAGGTTTACCAGCGTGATTGTATCTAAGAGAAAGCCCGTAGAAGAGGTTCTCGCAATGCTCGAAGGCTGCAAGAAGGTCGCTATCTGCGGCTGCCATGAATGCGCACTGGCGTGCAAGGTTGGCGGCGATGATGAGATCGCCCAGTGGAAGCAGCTGCTGGAATCCAAGGGCATGACCGTTACCGCCACCGCCCTGCCCACCGAAAGCTGCCTGAATTTCCATGTTCGCAAGGCAGTTAAGGAGCTTACCAAGGGTGGTCAGCCTGATGCAGTGCTCTCCCTGGCCTGCGGCTCCGGCGTGCAGACTCTGGCTGCGCAGCTGAAGAATATCCCCGTCTATCCCGGCAGCAATACTGTGTTTATCGGTCAGGTGGAGCGCGTTGGCGTGTTCAATGAAATGTGCCGCATGTGCGGCGATTGCGTGCTGGGTCAGACCGGCGCCATCTGCCCCATCACCAAGTGTGCAAAGTCCCTCGTAAACGGCCCCTGCGGCGGCGCCAAGAACGGCAAGTGCGAGGTCAATCCCGAGAACGACTGCGCTTGGATCATGATCTACAACAAGCTCAATGCCCTCGGTCAGCTCGATAAGCTCACCAAGGATCTTGAGGATAAGGACTACGACGGCAAGAGCTGGCCGCGCACTGTTGATCTTAAAAAGGAGGGCTTGCTGTAATGAGCGTACTTGAGCAGGTACTTGAAAACGGCGGCTTTGGTATCACCGCTGAAATGGCCCCGCCGAAGGGCTGCGATTTCTCCCATGAAATGAAGCTGGCCGAGTGCCTCAAGGGTCTCGTGCATGGCGTTAATGTCACCGATATGCAGTCCGCCTCCCTGAAGGCTTCCTCTCTGGGCTTCTGCATCGCCCTCAAGCAGCATGGCCTTGAGCCCATCATCCAGATGACCGGCCGCGACCGCAGCCGCATGGCCATCATGGGCGATATGCTCTCCGCAGCCGCCTTCGGCATCGACACCATGCTTGCCCTCACCGGCGACCATACCTCCGTGGGCGATTGCAAGGCTTCCAAGCCCGTATTCGATCTGGATTCCGTGGGCATCCTGAAGATGCTCTCCAAGATGGAGGCTACCTCCTCCGATTGCGGCGGCAATGCCCTTAGCTCCACGCCTCACTTCTATAAGGGCGCGGCTGTTACCCCCGTATATGAGCCCGTCTGGCTTCAGGTCAATAAGCTCAAGAAGAAGGTGGATGCGGGCGCAAAGTATGTCCAGACGCAGGGCATCTTCACCGTCGAGGCTCTCGAAACCTTCATGAACGAGGTTCAGAAGGCCAATATCAAGGTGCATGTCATGGCTGGTATCATCCCGCTCAAGGCAGCCGGCATGGCAAAGTATATGAATGAAAACGTGCCCGGCATCGCCGTGCCGGACGATCAGATCGCCAAGCTCGCCGAAGCAGCCGCTGAGGGCAAGGAGAAGGGCGTCAAGGGTCTGCCCATGCAGGCCGGCATCGAAATGGCCGCCAATCTCTGCAAGGAGATCAAGGAAAAGAAGCTCTGCGACGGCATCCATCTGATGACCATCGGCGCCGAGCAGAATATCCCCACCATCCTCGAAAAGGCTGGCATCGCTATCTAAGCGATTCCACCGATCAAAGCATGACCGTCGTCCATCGACGGTCATGCTTTTTGTATGCTCCTGCTTCCGTCCAGAGCGCCCAGCTCCAGAGCGGCGTCACCCTCCACGGCCTGCCGAACCACAGCCCTGCCGTCGATCAGCCGCGGCGGTAAGCCATCCTCCGCCACGATGAACCATGTTCCCTCCCGTGCCCGCATCAGCTGCAAAGCCTCCCGCACCGGCGTTTTTGCATCCACTTGGTAGAGCCGCAGCGGTAGGGGAGAGCGCCCGCCCGATAGAGCCTCCTCCAATCGGGTAAGCTTGCTCTTCTCCATCGCAGCCCGCTCGTCGCCGCCGCTGGAGAGTAAAAAAACCGCCGCCAGGGGAAGGCTCAGGTTCCACCTGCCCGTTCGCAGCCGCAGATATAGGCAGCCGAGCAGCAGTAGTCCGGCAAGCAGCCGCCCCAGCCATAGCCCCAGCCGCAGCGCCTGAGCCTCGCCCAGCCGACCCTGCACCCCGCAGTATAGCATCCGCCCGCCATCCAGCGGCAGGGCGGGCAGTAGGTTGAATAGCAGCATCGTCAGGCTCGGCTTCCATAGCTGCCCAGCCTGCGCCGCATCCAGCCAGCCCCACTGTGCAAATGCCGCAGCAGCCAGCATCACCATTAGGCTCGCCAGCGGCCCTGCCGCAGCAACCAGAGCAAGCCTCGCCGCAGGCAGGGAATAGGGGTTCTCCATCCGGGCGCTGCCGCCAAGGGGAGTGAGCCTTATCTCCCGCAGCTCCACTCCCAACGCCCGTGCCGCCGCAATGTGACCCAGCTCATGCAGGCATAGCCCGACCCCGACCCCAGCCACCGAAGCCTGCATCCCAAGCCTTGCCGCCAGCAGCGGAGCCAGCAGCGTCAGCAGCGGCAGGCGGAAGCGCACGCCCAGCGCCTGAAAGCTTATCATCGTCGCATGACCTCATCGCCCCAGCATTTCCGTAGGATCCACCGCCGAGCCGTCCTGCCGAAGCTCAAAGTATAGCCGCTCCTGCGCTGTGCCGATCCTGTCGCCCCGCGCCACATGTTCCCCGCTCGCCACATTCACGCTCGCCATGCAGGCAGTCACGCTCTCCAAGCCCTCGCCGTGGTCGATCAGCACGCCCCAGCTGCCGTCGTCCAGCCTGCTCACCGCCGCGACCATGCCCTCCGCCGCCGCGCAAACCTCCACCCCATCCATGCAGCCAAGCATCAGCCAAGGCTGCTCCTCGCTGTAGGGGTGGCTCAGCTCGCCATCCACCGGCGCAGCCATGCCGCTTCCAGCCGAAAGATCAAAGAAAACCAGCGCCGATTCCGGCATTAGCTTCTGCACGAAGCGCAGCTGCCCCAGCGATTGATCCAGATCGATCTCCATCGTCAGCGCCTGTTCGATCCGCTCGGACGCCTGCCGCGCCCAAGGCGTGTTCAGCTCGCCCAGCGCCAGTATGCCCAGCAGCGCGGCGCAGGCCAGCGCGCTGTTTCGCAGGAGCCGCTCCTGAAGGCTCCGCCTGATCCTTATCCGCTTTCCCGAGCTAGCCTTCTTCTGCATCGTCGGGGCAGGGGAGAGGCGCTCCGGGAGCTGCGTCGCATGCACCCGAAGCTGCCTGTCCTCGTTTCTATTCCTTCCTTCCTCTGAAGCTGCCGAAGCCAAAAATAGAGCCATAAAAAGATCCCTCCCGTCTGCACAAGCCTATGCAGACCGGAGGGACGATTTTCATTTCTCTCTTTTCAAGCCCAACGCAAGCTTTACCAGCCAAGCTCCGTCAAAGCCTGCGGGTGCGAACAGCGCCCACGCGGCGGTGGCTGTCCCGCTTGCGGGCACGCATGATAACGTTCTGGGCAAGCCCGATGGCCGCCATGTTCGTCAACATGTTGGAGCCGCCGTAGCTCATGAACGGCAGGGGGATGCCCGTGACCGGTAGAAGCCCGATAACCATGCCGATGTTCTCCACCACATGGAAGAGGAACATGCCAAACACGCCGATCAGGATATACGATCCCAGCGGATCCTCCACCTTGATCGCCTGATAGAGCAGCCTGCCCAGCAGGAAGATATAGGCAAGCACCAGCGCGCTCATGCCAACCAAGCCAAAAGCCTCGCCCACGATGGAGAAGATAAAGTCGGTGTGGTCGTCGGAGATGTAGCCCAGCGAGGCAAAGCTGCCCGGCGTCACCAGACCCTTGCCAAACATACCGCCGGAACCGAGGGCAATCTGACCGTTGATTACCTGCCTTGCCTCGTCCGGGTAGGATTCGGGATCCAGCCAGATCAGTATGCGGGTCAGACGGAAGGAATCCGAGGAGGCGTTGTTCATGAAATACCAGATGGGTATCAGCAGCAGCACGCCGCAGGCAAGCACGCCCACGATCAGCTTGTAATTCGTGCCGGAAACCCACACCATTACGCAGAATACAGCCAGATAAACCAGCGCCGTGCCCACGTCCGGCTGGGCGACGATCAGCACCAGCGGCAGCATCATGTACAGCACCAGCGGGATCACGTCCCGCAGCGTCATCACCGGCTTGACGCGCACGGAGAATGCCTTCGCAAAGGCGATGATCATAATTACCTTGCCCAGCTCCGATGGCTGTATGCCGCGGTCAGAGCCCCAGTTGAAGAAGGCGCTCATGCCGCCGCGGCCGGCCGTGGTGCCAAGCACCAGCAGAAGCACCACCAGGTTTATCGTGTATAGCACGTTGGCATACTTGCCGTAAAGCTCATAGCTGAAGAAGATCAGCACAAACATCGCTACAATGCCCACAACCAGCCAAATCAGCTGCAATCGCGAGTAGGTCAGCGGCTGTGTGCGCAGCATCTCCATGATGGTTGCCGGCTTCTGAGTGACTTCCGTGCTGGTAGCGCTGAAGATGGTCACGATGCCAAAGAGCGATATGCCCACGGCAGTGATGAACAGCGGCCAGTCGAAATAGCGCATCAGGCTGCGCTCGAAGTGGTTCTCGCGCAAGCCCTTGATAAACGCTACAAATCTTGAAAACATCTTTTGCTCCTTATATGGCAGATCGAGCCGAGCGCGTCAATCCGCAATGGAATACTCTTGTGGTACGGATGTGTTCTCCGTCTTTTCAAGGCTGTTGAGGTAGTAGTCGATGGTCGTTACCGCAGCCTGCGAAGCCATCGCGCCGGAATAGCCGTTGGGGATGTATACCACGCATACAATCTTCGGATCCTCCAGCGGCGCATAGCTCACCAGCCAAGCATTGTTTTCCACGTCCAAGTCGGTACGCTCAGAGGTGCCGGTCTTGGCGGCGATCTGGTGCTCTGCTTCCTTGAAGTACTTTGCAGCGGTACCGCCGTCCTCCATGCTGGTCACGTCCGCCATGCCCTCGCGTATCTTCTCGAAGTAGAGATCCTCCGCTTCGATCTCGTTTGCTACGACTGGCTGCTTGTCCAGCACCACCGTGCCGTCGGCGGCAATGATCTTGTCCACGATCTGCGCGTCATATACCGTGCCGTTGTTGGCAATGGCGGATACATATCTTGCAACGCACACCGGCGTGAGCTGCGTGACCGACTGACCTATGCCGCACATGATGGTTTCGTTCGGCACCCAGAAAAGGTCCTGTAGGTAGGTAACGTAGGTGTTTACCATGAAGTGGTTGGAGATGTAGCTTGCCGGTATGCCTAGGTCATACTGCAAAACCTCGCGGATCGGCTGATACCAGTCGGACTTCTTCTCGTAGGATACCGCGATTTTCAGAAGCGAGAGTATCGCGCTGTCCAGCGTATCGTCGCTAAACTCCATGTTCCGCTCCAGAGCCACCCTTTCCAGGGACTCCCGCATTGCCTCCGCAGCCAGCATCGGTCGGGAGGTGTATTGGTCGTTCACGTTCCGCTCCGGGTCGTATAGCATCTGCTGGTTGCCCACAAAGCTGGTTGCCTCGCCGGGCAGCTCGATGTTTGTCTTCGTGGTCAGTCCCAGCTTTGCCGCCCAAGAATAGAGCTTGTCTATGCCCATGCGGTAGCTCACCGTGTAGAAGTAGTAGTTGCAGCTGTTCTTGATGGCCTCAACCACCGTCTGCTGCTGATGCTTGTAGCGGTTTTCGTTGGATATCCAGCATTTTGCCGGATTGGTGGCGTTGGTCTGGGTGAAGGATCCCATGTCGTCAATCCGCTCGTCCACCGTCGTCGCACCCTCGGAGAGCGCCGCCAGCGCCGTACACAGCTTGAATATCGAGCCGGGGGTGTCTCGCGTGGATATAGCGCGGTTGTAGAGCGGGTCGTTCAGATCCAGCAGCGCGTTCCACATGGCGTTGTTTACCTCGCCGCCGTTGAACATGGAAAGGTCGTAGTCCGGGTAGCTCACCATGCCCAGTATCGCGCCGGTGTTGGGATCCATCGCCACGATGGCGCCCGCCTCCGCCAGAGCGATATCACGATCCTGCTCCTCATAGCGCTTGAGCACGCTCTTGTTTACGTCCTGCCAGTAGACGCGGTTCATTACAGTCTCCTGCTCGTCGCGAATGAAGGCGATGTTGTCCAGCAACGCATCCCGCATTACCTTTTGCAGGTCGAGGTCGATGGTCAGCACAACGCTGTTGCCGTCGGTGGGAGCCTCGTAGCTCAGCTCGCGAACCACCTTGCCTCGGGTATTGATCTCAACCTCGCGGCTGCCCTGCCTGTAGGCGATGTAGGGGGTCAGCTGATCCTCAAGGGAATATTCGATGCCCGCCGCGCCGATGAAGGCGTCGTTGGGATAGCCCTGATTTTTGTAGGTTTCCAGCTGCTTGGCAGATATCTTGCTGATGTAGCCAACTGTGTGGGCAGCCTGCACTCCCTGCGGATATACGCGGGTGCTGCTCTCCTCAATATCTATGCCGTCCAGCTCCATCGATAGGGACTCGATCTCCGATACCGTTTCAAAGCCCACGTTGTAGGCGATGGCGACCGGCATGGAATTGAAGGCGTTCATGCGGGATTCCTGCCACAGCGCCAGAACCTTTACCGTCATCTCCTCATCCAAGTCGGCAGGGATGCAGTATTTCTCCAGCAGAGTATCCCAGAGCTTGTCCTCATCAATGCGGGTCATGTAGAAGTTCTGCCGCCACTGGTTCTCTCGGGAAGCCTCCACAGCTTTGCTGGAGGAGCCGGAGTTGAACCTCCATACCCCGTCCTCGTCCTTCTTCATCCAGAAGTCGTTTACAGTGGTCTTGCCGTTGGATTCGATCAGCTTGATTACCTTGATCAAAACCTGCGTGTAATTTGCGCGATCCTCCTCCGTGGATTTGGTTGGGTCGCGGTAGAAGGTCACGTTGTAGCTCGTTTCATCGTAGGCTAGCGGCACCATGCTGCTGTCGTATATCGTGCCTCGCTTGCCATATACCGTTATGGTCTTGGTTGCCTTGGTTTCCGCACGCTGGGTGTAGGTGTCCGCATTGGAGATCACCATCGTGTACATGCGAATGAATATCGCCGCAAATACAGCCAGCAGCAGCAGCGCCATGAATATGATGCGCCCGGTGAATGGCTTGAGCGGCTTGGGCGTGGATTTCAAAAGCGTTTCACCTCCCGGGTGGCTCGCCCGCTAGCCGCGCTTCTTTTGCGGCCGATAAACAGGCGATGGGTCAGGGGATACAGCGCCTCTACCAGTGCCGTCGTGATCAGCGTCCGCGCCAGTAGGTTCCATACGTATTCCCAGTCAAATACGGCGGTGGAGAAGTATTGGATCACCAGCATTACAGCCTCGTGCAGCGCAACCAGCACGCTCACCCATATCAGCCGCACAGCCAGTATCTGTATCCGCTCCCGCGTTTCCATGCCGCGGCTGATCTCCGGCTGCTGATCCAGCAGGAAGCCGATCAGAAAGCCGATCAGCACGTAGGGAAATAGCTTCATGCCCGTGGTTCCAGCGCTGATATCCAGCAGCAGGCCGCCGATCAAACCAAAGACCATGCCGCGCACCCGCCCCAGCTGTATGCCGATCAGTATCACGATCACCAGCGATAGGGGAACCAGAAACCTCCCTGCGTAAAACTGCGGTATCGCCGCCGTGTCCAGCAGCACGCTTGCCAGCAGCAGCAGCGGCGGCATTATTCGCTTCAGCAACTTCTTGACCTCCGAATTATGTTTTGAATTTTATGTCCTGTCTGCTTTCTTTTTTCCCTTACTTGCCTCTAAGCCTGCCCGGCTTAATCCGCGCTTGCCCACTCGTCCTCGATCAGCTTTTCAACCATGTAGCTGCTGTAGGCGCCCGCGCTGCTCTCCGGAGCAACCGTCGGATAGCTCCAGTAGGAAATCGCCTGCGTGGGCTCGGGCGTGGGCGTGGCGTTTGCATTGGGCTTGGGCGTGGGCGTGGCTCCGTAGGCCTCCTGCACCTGAAGGTTCACCGCAGGCAGCACGTCCGTGTCCGTCTCGATTACTGTGCGCAGTATGAAAACCTCCTCCAGCCGCTGGAAATCCACCGACGGCGTCACGATGGCATAGGTTCCGTCGGAACCTGCGTCCAGGCTCAGCGCCGTCACCGTGCCGATCTTCAGCCCCTTGGGGTAGAGGGAGTCGTAGCCCGAGGTCACTACCGTGTTGCCCGGCGATATGGAGTTCACGTTGGGCAGGTAATATACATAGCATTCCGCCGTGCTGCTGGAATCGGTGATCTGACCGCGCATCACGCCGTTATCGCGGGTTCCCTGCACCAGACAGGCAACCGCGCTGCGGGAATCGATAATGCTGATGACCTTGGCGTAGTTCAAGCCAACCTCCGTCACGCGGCCAACCAAACCATCGCCGTTCACCACAGCCATGCCCACGCTCACGCCGTGGTTGCTGCCGCGGTTCACCGAAAAGGTTTCAAACCACGGACCAGCGTCCCGGGCGATCACCTTCGCATAGACGGGATCCAGCGCATCGTAGGTGTCCTGAGCATCCAGCAACACCTTCAGCCGTTCATTTTCCAGCGTGGCTTCCTCGGCGCTCACCAGCTCCATCTCCAGTTGCTCCGCCTTTATGCTCAGCTCGTCATATTCCTTTTGCAATGCGCCGTAATTGCGCCAGTTGGTAAAGAAGCTCTTCACGCCGCTTACCGCGTTGCTGACCACGTTCTGCACCGGCGTCACCAGCGAGCCCACCGCATTTTCGAATATGGATATCTGACCGCCGCTGCGCGATGTTAGAAGGAATACCGTCGCACCCACGGCAATCACTGCCAGTATGGATAGTATCACGCGCCGCAGCCTGCCCTGCCGCCTCTTCTGGCCGCCGGACACGCGCTTTGTGGAGTAATGGCGCCGCGACGCCTGCTTGCCGGGCTGTCTGCCGGCCTGTTTCTTAGCCATATGCTCTGCTCCTTAGCAAAGAGTTTCGGTATATTTTCCGTCAAACCTCCAGCAGGCAGCCGGTGGCAGCCAGCTTCTGGTAGAGCCGCTCGTCCGAGGCCGCCGCACATGCGCCCAGCGCAACCTCGTCCTGCGGGTTCTCGCCCATGCTCACGGGTATGCTCAGCATCGCCGCCAGCCGCTCCCGCAGACCATCCAGCAGCGCGCCGCCGCCGCTCAGGTAAATGCCGTTCGCCAGTATATCCTCGGCAAGCTCGGCAGGCGTGTTTTCAAATGCATCCCTTATGTTCTCCAGCAGGTTGTCCACCGCCGGCAGTATCGCCCGCTGGATATCCAGCGCATTGATCGTCGCCGTGCCGGGCTTGCCGCTGCGTGCATCCCTGCCCCGCAGCGTGGCGTTTTCAAGCTGATCCATCGGTATCTCCATGCAGGTTCCAAGGTCAAGCTTCAGATCCTCCGCCGTCCGCTGACCGATGATCAAGCCCTTCTCCCGGCGAATGTAGCGCATGATCGCCTCGTCCATCGCCAGCGAGCCGCTGCGGCTGGTTCGCGTGGCAACCACGCCGTTCATGGAAAGCACCGCCACCTCCGTGGTGGAGCCGCCGATCAAAACCACCATCATGCCCTTGGCTTCCTCTATCGAAAGCCCGCCGCCGATGGCAGCCGCAATGCTGGATCGAATCAGCGCTGCCTTTCGAGCGCCGCTGGCCCGCACCGCAGCCTCCGCCGCCGCATGCTCCACCCGGGTGGCTCCCGTGTTCATCGATACAACCAGCCGGTTCTTCTCCAGCGCGCGCCGCTTGCCCAGCGCCTTCTCCGAAAGCGACTTCATCAGCAGCGTCGCAAGCTCGATGTCCGCCACAGCGCCGTCCATTACGGGGGAGAGCAGCGCCACATCCTTGGGCGTGCGCCCAAGCATCTGCCGTGCGTCCCGTCCCACGCCCAATACCTCGTCCGGGTCGTCCCGAAGGGTAAGCACGTAGCTCGGCTCGCGCAGCACAATGCCTTCGTTCTCAAGGCAGATGGTTACATTCGCGGAACCAAGATCCAGTCCCACGCCGCCGCTGGAAAATACACCCATGTATCTAAAACCTCACATTCTCTCTTACGTATATCCACGAACCAAGCCAAGGCATTGCCAAGCCAGCCCGGCTCAGATGAAGGTCTTCAGCATCTCCCGAATCTCGTCCACAGGGAAGCCGATCACATTTTCATAGGAACCCTCGAAGCCATCCACAAAGCCATGCGCGCCGCCCTGAATGGCATAGGCGCCCGCCTTGTCCATCGGCTCGCCGGTGGCAATGTAGCTGTCGATCTCATCATCCGTCAGCTCCCGGAAGATCACGCCCGTGCGAACCACCTGCGTTTCCTGCCTGCCGCTCGCCGCATCAATGATGGTCACCCCGGTAAATACCTCGTGGGTCTTGCCGGAGAGCATCCGCAGCATCCTGCGAGCATCCGCCGCATCCTGTGGCTTGCCCAGCGCCTGCCCGTTTAAGGAAACCAGCGTGTCCGAGGCGATCACCACGCCGCTCTCCTCGTTGTTCGCCACTGCCCGTGCCTTCCGCTCGGATAGTATGCCAACCACGTCCCGGGCGTGACCAGCCACATGCTCGTCCACGTCCGGCACGATTATTTCAAAATCATAGCCCATCTGGCTGAGCAGCTCCCTGCGCCGGGGTGAACCGGAAGCCAGTATCAGCCGAAGCTCCGCTCCATTTTTGCTCGTCATAGCGCTGTCACCATCCAATATATTCTGAACCTGCCGCCACGCCGGCTCCTGTCCCTTCAGCAGCAAGCAGACCGGCAGACATAAATCTAACCAACTTATATTATAGCACACAAAATCGACGATTCAAAGGGTTTCCGCCCTTCGTGCTGATTTTGTCACGAACATATTACACAAGCGCACCAATAAGCGGGCAAAAGCAGCAGTCTAAGCAAGCAAGCAGCCAAGCGCCCGCCCATTTACAGCCAATCGCAGACCAATCGCAGACCAATATGAATATTTATTAACAGGTAAATAAATAGATAAAATAAAGCAATGCAAAATAAGCGGAATCGTCAGATATTCACCGAAGCAAAAAGGAACCATCCGAGGTGGATGGCTCCTTTTTGCTAGGCAAGGGGGAATATAGCTCAGGCTGGTTCCTGCCTGCTTTCACGATAGATTTCATATGCGGTATCCAGAATTTCCCGGTCGCAATCATAGGTAAGCATTGCGCGGGCGCGCTCCACGGGGTAATAGCCGCCGTTGAGGAAGCCCTGATCGAAGGAAATATGGAAGCCTCTATCCTCCGCCTCCATCGCATACCACTGAATGCGGTTGCTCACGTCCTTGCCGCGGCTTTCGGAGAAGAAATCATAGCGTGTGTTGCCTGCAATACCGAGGATGCGCGCCTGTATGCCGGCCTCGTCCTCCACACGCCAGAGAGCCACGTCGTTTGCGTGGTTGTGGTTGCGGATAACGCCCTTGGGCATGACCCATTCGCCGCGATCGCTCATCAAAAGAAAAACCTGTTCATCGCAGAAAACAACGCCCCCCGCACAGCTGCGAATAGCACTGGCCATAGCTTCCAAACACCTTCCTTTTCATGATTCCAACCTATGATACCACAAAACGCTGGGAAATACAACAACAAAAACCAGACAAAAACTGGCAAAAACGTATAGTGCAGTAGACATCATATGGAAAAAATGCTAAAATAGACAATATAGGCGGTGAATTGCATGGAAAGAAAAAATCCGATTGAAGTATTTAAGCAGTGGATAGTGGAATCAAGCAGGATCGTCTTCTTTGGCGGCGCAGGCGTGAGCACAGAGAGCGGCATACCAGACTTTCGCGGCGTGGACGGGCTTTACCGGCAGAAGTATGCCTATCCGCCGGAAACCATACTGAGCCACGATTTCTTCAAGCGCAATACCGCCGAGTTTTATCGCTTCTATCGCGATAAGATGCTGGCGAGCGGCGCAAAGCCCAATCCTGCGCATCTCAAGCTTGCCCAGTGGGAGCAGGAGGGCAAGCTAGCTGCGGTGGTCACCCAGAATATTGATGGCTTGCACTTTGATGCTGGTTCGAAGCGGGTATATGAGCTGCATGGCAGCGTGCGCCGAAATTACTGCACATCCTGCCACAGGTTTTTTGATGAAGAAACCATACGAAGCTCGCAGGGAGTGCCGCGCTGCTCGTGCGGCGGCGTAATCAAGCCGGACGTGGTGCTCTATGGCGAGGGACTGGATAACCAGTGCATCATGGGTGCGCTGCAAGCCATCGCCAATGCAGATATGCTCATCGTCGGCGGCACCTCGTTGAGCGTGTACCCGGCTGCCGGGCTGATCGATGATTACCGCGGGGATCGGCTGGTGCTGATCAACATGAGCGAGACGCCGCAGGACAGCCGTGCCAACCTCATTATTCGTGAACCCATCGGCAAGGTGTTTTCACAGTTGCCATGAGGGACGCTGCTATGGGTGAGAGAATATATGGCTTTCCACCCGTGTGGCGCAGTGATGCAAGGCTGCTGATACTTGGTTCGATGCCCAGCGTGGAATCGCTGAAGCAGGGCTTTTACTATGCCCATCCGAGGAATGCATTCTGGCCGATGATGGCGGAGATATTGGGCGAGCAGGCTCCGACCTGCGTGGATGAAAAGAAGGAAATGTTGCTTCGGCGCCGCATTGCACTCTGGGACAGCGCATGCAGCTGCGAACGGGAAGGTTCACTGGACAGCGCCATTCGCGAACCAAAGGCAAGCGACTTTGAAACGCTGTACAAAAATTGCCCGGAGATCAAGCATGTATTTTTCAATGGCGCGGCGGCATACCAGCTCTATCGCAGGCTGGTTTCGAAGGAGGATGCCCGGCGGGTATTTCACCGCATGCCATCCACCAGCCCTGCCTATACGCTGTGCTATGAGGAGAAGCTGAATATATGGAAAAAGGAAATTGAGGAGGCATTGCAGAATGAATGCTGTTGATATTATTCGCAAGAAGCGCTTCGGCGGCGAATTGAACGAAGAGGAGATACGTTTTTTTGTAAGCAGCGTGGTGGATGGCAGCTTTACCGATTACCAGATATCCGCGCTGCTGATGGCAATATGCATAAACGGCATGTCTGATCGCGAGACGCTGGCATTGACGCTGGCGATGGCAAAGTCCGGCAGCACGCTGGATCTGTCGGATATTCCCGGCGTGAAGGCAGACAAGCATTCCACCGGCGGCGTGGGGGACACAACCTCGCTGGTGCTGGTTCCTCTGGTTGCCTGCTGCGGCGTGAAGATGGCAAAGATGAGCGGCCGCGGTCTGGGCTTTACCGGCGGCACGCTGGACAAGCTGGAATCTATAC
>CAYWLE010000024.1:0-15153 GCA_964458825.1 uncultured Oscillospiraceae bacterium
ATATAGGAAGTGGGGGTTGATCTGCGCCTGCAAGGCGCGCAGCTCGCTCTTTTTCAGGTTCTCCTGCTCCCGGCGGTTCTCATCGATCAAGCCCTGAAGCCTGCCCGCCATGGTGTTCAGGCTCTGGGTTAGCGCCCGCAGCTCGGCAACATCCGTCTCCGGCGCACGCGCCTGAAGATCGCCGCCCGCCAGCGCCCCGGCAAATGCCTCCAGCCGGGCGATGGGCGTGTTGATGGCGCGGGATAGCGTGCGCTGGGCAAGAAAGGCAAATACCAGCGTCACGGCAAGCAGGGCAACCAAAACCAGAACCACGGCGGTCAGCGTGTGCTGCAAGCGGTTGCTCACCTGCGCGGCATCGCTGATCTCCACGTCGGCATATTCCGCCAGCATGTCCGCCGCAAGGGAGGATACGCTGCAAACCTCCTCCAGCAGCGCCTCGCTCTGCGCCACGGGCTGCTCCGTGCGTATCAGCTCGCCAATGCGGTCAATATAGCTCACCAGCGTGTCCATCGTGCGCCGGGCAACCACCAGCGATTGCCGCTTGTCTGGCGCGGTGGAGCGGGACAGAGCCTCTATCTCGGCGTTCACGTGGTTTATCATGGCGTATTGCTCGCCGTTGTCAAAGGTCTTGTGACCGGCAACCACGCACCACATCTCCTCGGCGATCTGGCTGTAAACCACCGGCTTCAGGCTCGATACTCGCTCCACCTGCCGGATTACGGCGTGGTAGCTGCTGGCATAGTGCAGCATCATGCTCACGCTCACCAGCGCGGGAATTAGCAATAGCGTCATCAATATAATGAAGGACGACCTGAGCCGCCGGCTTATGCTGCTGCTCACGCTCAGCCGAGTCAGCAGCCGATCTGCCCAGCCGCGCATGTCAGTACCCCCTGGGCGCGATGGCGTCCAGATCCTCGTCAAATTCGGTGAAAACCTGCTCCTCGCTGTAGCTCACCCGGGGTATCTCCTCGCCGGCAGCAAGCTTCTTGGCAAGCGCCATCACCGTGTCGCCAATGTCCGGCTTGCATTCGATCACGCAGTTGATCCTGCCTTCCTTGAGCAGGTCTATGGCGGATTGCTCGCCATCCACAGTGATGATGATGATGTCCTTGCCCGGAACCAGTCCGGCGTCCTCTATCGCCGATATCGCACCCAGCGTCATGGCGTCGTTGTGGGAATACAGCACGTCGATCCGCTCGTGCTTCTCCAGCAGCGCCTTCATGCACTCCCGTCCCTTGGGTCGGAAGAAATCGCCGGACATGGAATCGATCACCCTCAGGTTGGCGTAGGGCGCGATGGCGTCCCGAAAGCCCTCGGCCCGCAGCCGCATCGGCGTGGAATCCAGCGTGCCGGAAAGCTCCACTATGTTCAACTGCTCCCGCTGCTCCCGCTGCATCTTCTCCACCAGATATTCGCCGGCGCTCACGCCCTCCTGATAGAAATTGGAACCAATATAGCCATCCCATAGGTTCTCGTCCTCGGTCTGTATCATCCGATCCGTGGTCAGCACCGGTATGCCCGCCGCCTTGGCCTCCTGAAGCACGTTGTCCCAGCCCGTTTCCACGATGGGAGAAAAGGCGATCACGTCCACCTGATAGGCGATGAACTCCCGTATCGCCTTGATCTGCCACTCCTGCTTCTGCTCGGCATTGTCATACATCAGCGCAACCCCCGCCCGCTCGGCGGAAGCCTTGATGGACTCCGTGTTGGCAAGCCGCCATGCACTCTCCCAGCCCAGCTGGGAAAAGCCCAGCAGCAGCGAGGGCTCCTCCGCCTGCGGCGCAGCCTTCTTCCCACCGCAGCCTGTCAGCAGCATGCATAGCCAGATACACAAAAGCAGACAGCCGATGCGCTTCATAATATTTATCCCCTCCGAAGCAGTGGTCGTTCCAGCCAAGCAGCCAGCCTAGCATAGATCACATAAATTATAACACATGCAATGAAACTTGCCAATGAAAAAAATGCCCTGCTGGCGGCGTTCCGGCCTTGGCGATGCAAAGAAACGAATTTGTAGTGGCATTTTTATTGAAAAAATGCCGCCTTTCGTTTATAATTCATCGTAGAAAGGTATATACATATCCGAGTACGGAGGAAATCCATATGGGGTGTAAATATATAAAGTTAAACCTATCCCAGCGGGAAATAGCCATGAGCGAGCTTGCCAGCGGCGGCAGCGCAGTAAACACCATCGCCGTGCGCCTGCATCTGCCGGATACCTCCGCCTCCCAAGCCGAGCCTGCGCTTAATGCGGCGCTCGCCAGCGCGGATATCTTTACTGCGCGGCTCGATCGCGGCGCGGCGGAGTGGCGGCTGATGCTCGATGGCTGCGAAGCGCCCCGCTGCATGGTATTAAATGAAATGTTCCTCGCCGAGGCACGCAGCCATGCCGCGGCGGTGGAAGGCGCACCCTTCGAGCTGGATGGTTCGCTCTGCCGCGTGGAGCTGATCCCCCTCGCTGAGGGCGGCTGCCTTGCCTGCGCCTGCTTCCATCATATCATCATCGACGGCTATGGCATGAGCCTCTTTGTCCAGCGCGTGCTGGACGCCCTCGCCGGCAAAAACCTCGCCCCCTCCTGCTTTGCCGAGAATAGCGGCTGCACCGAGGCGGCGGAGGATGCGGATTTCTGGCGCGGCTGCTTTGCCGAGGCAAGCTTCGAGCCGAGCATTTTCCCCGAGAAGGGTCAGGGTCTGTCAGGCAATCGCCTCACCCGCCCTCTGAGCAATGAGTTGCAGGGCAGGATTGCCGCTTTCGCAGCGGAAAATAAGCTCACGGAGGCATATGTCTTTGCCGCCGCCTATGCCCTCTATCTGGCGCAGGCGACCGATAGGCCGGACGCTGTCTTCCTTATGCCCCGTCTGGGTCGCGAGCCAAGCCAGATGGATGTGCTCGGCTGCTATACTCTGCTGGTTCCCCTGCGCGTGCATATGGAGCGGGAAGCCTCCTTCGCGCAGCTCTGCGCCAGCGTGGCGCAGGCCGCTCGGCTTGCCTCCGCCCATAAGAATACGGGCTACGACCGCATACTATCCATCCTTCGGGATGCCGATCTCGCGTCCGATACGCTCTCGGAATACGTGTTCAACTTCTACCGCTTCCGCTGGAATACCAGTATTCCCTGCGATATCCGCATCAGCGTGGCAGGCGGCATGCGCAACCATGTCACCCTCAATATCTTCTCCGGTGCCTCGGGCAGCCGCTGCCTTGCGCTGGATTACCATGATGGCGCGTACACCCCCGAGCGCGCCCAGAGCCTTGCCGAGGCGCTGGCGCATATCCTCTCTCAGGGCGTGGATAATCCCGCTGTGGCAGCCATCCAGCCTCTTGGCGAGGCAGAGCGGCAGGCAGCCTCCGTTATGGGAAAGTCCTTCCCTGTGGACGAGAGCCTCACCATACCCTCCCTCTTCCGCCGTGCGGCGCAGGCAAAGCCCGATGCACCCGCCCTCTATGCAGGGGAGGTTTCCCTCAGCTTTGCCCAGCTCGATCATGCCAGCGACGCCATCGCCACCGCTCTGGTTCAGCGCGGCGTGCATGCGGGCGACTGCGTGGCTTTCATGCTCAGGCGCGACTGGCGCATCCTGCCAACCATCCTCGGCATCTCCAAGGCCGGCGCGGCGTTCATTCCGGTGGATCCTGCCTATCCTGCCGACCGCGTTGCCTATATCATCGAAAATAGCCGCGCGGCATACATGATCTCCTCCAAGGACGTGCCCGGCGCAGATCGTCAGCCCTATCTGGAGGCGGACGAGCTGCTTGCCTGCCCGCCGGACGTCGCCAGCCTGCCGCTGGTCAAGCAGGATCAGCTTGCCTACGTCATCTATACCTCCGGCACCACCGGCCGCCCCAAGGGCGTGATGCTCTCCCATAGGGGCATCGCCAATATCACCCACCCGGATAATAACCCCTTCAACCGCGATGTGGTTAAAAACTGCCGCGGCATCGTCGCCATCGGCTCGGTCTGCTTTGATATTTCCCTCTTTGAGATCTTCGTGCCGCTGATGAACGGGCTCTTTGTGGAGTATGGCGGTGAAAAGGCGATGGTGGATGCAGCGGAGCTTGCCGCCCTCGTTCGCCGCCATGGTGCGGATATCCTCCATTGCACGCCGTCCCGCATCGCCGCCTACCTCAGCAATGCGGATTTTGCCGCCTGCCTGAAGGGCGTGCATGCCATCCTCGCTGCGGGCGAGGTGCTGCCCGGCAGCCTCGTTACCGAGCTGCGGGATAGCTATGGCATCCGCGTCTATAATGGCTATGGCCCTACCGAGGTCACCATCGGCGCAACCATTACCGAGGCTGGCGACTGCGAAACCATCGGCAGCCCCATCGCCAATACCGGCGTGGTCATGCTCAATAAGGATCGCAATAGCGTTCCCTATGGCGCTGTGGGCGAGATCGGCGTGTGGGGAAACGGCGTAGGCATCGGCTATAAGGATAGACCCGAGGAAACCAGCGCCAAATATATCCTCTGGCAGGGCAAAAGGCTCTATCTCACCGGCGACCTCGGCCGCTTCAGGGAGGATGGTCGCATCATCTATCATGGCAGAAATGACCGGCAGATCAAGCTGCGCGGCCTGCGCATCGAGCTTTCCGAGATCGAAAAGGTCATGGGCGAGTATAGCGGCGTCGCCGCCTGCAATGTTCTGGTTCGCAAGGTGGATCGCTCAGAGCATCTGGCCGGATTCTATACCGTGGCTGTGGGCTGCCAAGTGGATCCTCAGGCGCTGCGGGAGTTCATGAAGTCCCGCCTGACCTCCTATATGGTGCCGGATATCCTAAAGGAGCTTCCCGCCATGCCCCAGACCCCCGGCGGAAAGACCGACCTCAAGGCGCTTGCCGCCGTGCCGGTGGAGTATACCCGCGCCTATCGCAAGCCTGTCAGCCACCGCGAAATAGCGATCTGTACCGTGTTTGAGCAGACGCTCAAGCTCGAGCGCGTGGGCATGGATGATAATTTCTTCGAGCTTGGCGGTTCCTCGCTGGACGCCGCAGGTGCGATGCTTGCCATTGAGGATAAGCTCAGCCTAGGCGAGGGCAGGCTGGATTTCGGCGACCTCTATAAGTATCCCACCCCGGCGCTGCTGCTGGAGCACATCAGCGGCGGCATGCAGCCGGATGCGGGCTATGACCTATCCAAGGAAAACTACGCGGGCATCGACGCCTACCTTGCCGCCTCTGCCGGGCAGCCAATAGAAAAAAAGCAGCTTGGCAATGTGCTGCTGACCGGTGCAACGGGCTACTTGGGCGTGCATATCCTGATGGATCTGCTCCGCAGACCCGATTGCTGCGGCAGGATTATCTGCCTTGCCCGCGCCAGCAAGCGCCTCAGCGCCCAGCGCAGGGTTAAGAGCAGCCTATTCTACTATGCCGAGGAGGATTTTTCCGATTCCTATGGCGATAAGTGGCTGGTTGTCGAGGGCGATATCACCAGCCCGGAGGTGCTTGCCGAGGCATGCGACATGCATATCGATACCATCATCAATTCCGCCGCAAACGTCGCCCACTTTGCCTATGGCGACACCCTGAAAAAGAGCAATACCGACGGCGTGAAAAACCTCATCGACCTTGCCCTGCGCCACGGAGCCACCCTCTGCCAGATATCCACCATCAGCGTGGCTGGAGCCACCGATGGCAGCGCCCTGAAGGATGGCTTCACCGAGCGGGACTTCTATATCGGCCAGAGGATCCATAACCAGTATATCTATTCCAAGTATATGGCGGAATACCTGCTGCTGCGCGCCGCCGTGGATCAGGGCTTGCCCATCAAGCTCCTGCGCGTGGGCAACCTTCAGGGCAGGATACAGGATGGCGAGTTCCAGATGAACATGAGCACCAACGCCTTCACCCGCCAGCTCGCCGCCTATATCAAGATCGGCGCGGTTCCACGCTCCCTCTACGAGGCAAGCGTGAATTTCTCCCCCGTGGATGAAACCGCCCACAACATCATATCCCTCTGCGCCACGGCCGGCGGCGCGGCATATAATGTCTATCCGCCTCGCGAGGTTCCCTTCGCAGCCATCTTTGCCGGGCTGGAGCGCCTCGGGCATGGGGTGGAGGTTGTGGATGACGAGGCATTCACCCAGCTCCTCCAGCGCATCAAGCGCACCGAGAAGGGCAGGGAGCAGGCGGAGGGTCTATTCACCCGAGGTCTGGACGGCAATTATCGTGATATCCCCGTCGAGCAGGAGCTTACCAATAAGTATATCGCAGCGCTGGGCGAGGGTTGGACGGAGATCACCGATGCCTACCTCAACAAATATCTCTCTGCGCTGGAGGGCATGGATCTGTTCTGAGCCAGCCAAGCCAAGCTGGTCGGCCGGGCCAACGCAGCCAAGCAAAGCGAGCGCCAAAGCGCTCTCCCAAGCGCCCGTTCGAACCATATGCGACCCATATTAGACCCATATCAGACCCATATCAGACCAATAACCGACCCATATGCCAAATGGCGGGGTCGTGGCAAAAATAAGCAAGGAGTGATGGCTATGTCAGTTGTATTGTGGAGCTTTGCGGTCTTTCTCGCATCCGTATTTGCGGCAGTGATCGCGGGCGTTACCCTCGAACCAAGGTATGAAAGGAAGCTGCTGCTGCCTGCATGGATCGTAATCGCAGTCGCGGGCTATGCCGTCGCCTTCCTTGCCTACAGCATCAACCTCTATGATGATACCGTGGGCATACTGGGTCTGAGCGCCATTGTATGCGCAGCCATCTACCTGCTCTATAAGGGCACGTGGTCGTCCAAGCTCTTTGTGTCGCTCACAGCCTGCCTCATTGCAAACGTATCCACCTTCATGTTCTGCGGAACTACCGATACCCTGCTTGCCGGCAGGCTCGGTCTGATCCAGCAGAGCCCCTACGAGGTTCCCAACCTGCTGTTCTTCATCGCGGTGAAGCTGGTGGTGTACACGCTGATCTTCCTGCTGTATAACCGCTTCCTGCGCCGCCACCTGATCGATATGATCGATACCCTCGGCGGCAAAATGGCGTCCTTCGTGGCGGCTCCGGCGGTTTCCGTGGTGGGCTTCTACGTTATCAATCTCTTCACCAACCAGCATGGCATCTACCCCAGCCAGTTCTGGTTCTTTCCGCTGTACCTAACCATCTGCCTGATATTCGTAATTGAATTTTGGCTCATCTTCTATGCCGTGCTCTGGAGCTCCCGCGCCATGAAGAATGCTGCGGAGCTCAATGTTGCCACCAACATCCAGAAATCCATGCTGCCCTGCATCTTCCCCGCCTTTGAGGACAGGGATGAGATCGACATCTACGCCACGATGGATCCAGCCAAGGAGGTTGGCGGCGATTTCTATGATTTCTTCATGGTGGATGAGCGGCACCTTGCCATCGTCATGGCGGACGTATCCGGCAAGGGCGTGCCCGCCGCACTGTTTATGGTGATCGGCAAGACCCTCATCAAGGATCACAGCACCCCCGGTCGCGATCTGGGCGAGGTTTTCTCCGAGGTCAATAACCTCCTGTGCGAATCCAACAGCGAGGGTCTGTTCATCACCGCCTTCGAAGGTGTGCTGGATATGGTCACGGGCGAGTTCAACTTCGTCAATGCAGGCCATGAAATGCCCTTCATCTGCAAGGCTGGCGGCGATTTTGAGCCCTATAAGATCCGCCCCGGCTTCGTGCTGGCGGGCATGGAGAATATACGCTATCGCGCCGGCAGCATGATGCTGGAGCCGGGCGACAAGATATTTCAGTATACCGACGGCGTGACCGAGGCAACCAACGCAGCCAACGAGCTTTACGGCATGGAGCGCCTTGGCAAGGTGCTCAACCGTGTAAAGGCTGGCGCGCCCGGCGAGATACTGCCCGCAGTCAAGGCAGATATCGACGCCTTCGTAGCCGAAGCGCCGCAGTTTGACGATATCACCATGCTCTGTCTGGAATATAGGAAAAGGATGCAGAAGGGAGAGATAGATAAATGAAGGAACTGTCCATCAACGCTACCGTAGAAAATATCCCGACGGTCACTGCCTTTGTGGATGAGCAGCTTGAGGCGCTTGGCTGCCCCATGAAGGCACAGATGCAGATCGACATTGCCATTGACGAGCTCTTCAGCAACATCGCCTACTATGCCTATAACCCGGAGGTTGGCCCGGCAACCGTGCGCGTGGAGGTCGTGGAAAATCCCATGGCTGTGAAGATCAGCTTCATCGATCATGGCAAGCCCTATGATCCCCTCGCCAAGGCAGACCCGGACACCACCCTCGGCGCAGAGGAGCGCGGCGTAGGCGGTTTGGGCATCTATATGGTGAAAAAGAGCATGGACGAGGTGAGCTACGAATACAGGGACGGCGAGAATATCCTAACCATCAAAAAGCATATTTAGCTCAGGCGCATAAGAGCCGAATCCCGCCCGCGAATGCAAAGGATCCCTTCGAATCACAGAGGTTCGAGGGGATCCTTTGCCGCTTCAATTATAACCTGCCGCCCAGCCAAACTTCAATTTCATGCGGCATAATTGCACAAACGTGCGTATTATCGGCTGTGCGGGCTTGGATCATGACAAAGTTGTGTCACCTGTCACTAAATCAAAAAATCATTGCAAGTGGAGAAATGCTATTGTATAATATTGGTAATACAAACCAAAGGAGGCTATCGTATTGAATAAATTGTGGATGCGCATAGCAGCGTCGGTGTTGGCGCTGGCTCTGATGATGGCAGGCTGCTCCGTTGCCGAGCCAATGGCTGAGCCGAGCGCGCCCGTCATCGAGGTTCATGCCGAAAATGAAACTCAAATCGAAACCCAAACTGAAACTCAAATCGAACCCCAAAACGAAACCATAGCCGAAACCGAGGCTCCTGCTGAACCAAGCATCGATCCTTCGATTGAACCATCGACCGAATCCACGCCCGAGCCTTCGATGGAACCTTCGATGGAACCTTCGATGGAACCTTCGATGGAACCTTCGATAGAACCTTCGATAGAACCTTCTACGGAAGCCTCGGCGGAAACCTCAATCGAGCCTTCGATTGAACCCTCTGTTGAACCCTCGGTCGAACCCACGGCGGAGCCTGTTCAGTTTTACTATACCGTCGCCAACGGCGAATGCACCATTACCCGCCTGTGGGGCGATGCTCCCGAGGAGGTTGTGATCCCTTCTGAGATCGAGGGCGTGCCGGTCACGGCCATCGGCGAGCAAGCCTTTATACAAAAATATGATATCAAGCGCGTCATCGTGCCCGACAGCGTGCGCCGGATAGGGGATGAGGCCTTCTCCGGCTGCTCCAACCTCGTCAGTGTCCGCCTGCCGGAAAAAGTGGAGCTGGGTCAGGGGCTGTTCATTCAGTGCAGAAATCTGAAAAATGTGAACCTGCCCTCCGGCATGACGAGCATACCGAAAAAGCTCTTTTCCGAATGCAATACCATGCCGGATTTCACTCTGCCCAGCGGGATCAGGGCCATCGAGGAGAGCGGCTTTGACAACTGCAAGGAATTTGTGCAGCTCGACCTGCCCGAGGGCATCGAGAGCATCGGCAGCCATGCCTTCCGGCGCGCCTACAGGCTCAAGAAGATCAGCCTGCCGGATAGCCTGAGTTACATCGCCGCAGATGCATTCGAGGAATGCGATCTGCTGACCGCCTATGTAAAGGGCGGCAGCTATGCCCAGCGCTACTGCGAAGAAAATAATATCCATTATATTCTCACCGGCGAGGGCGATAGCGCCTTTGATATCGTGGATGGCGCGCTTCGGGGCTACCACGGCAGTGCAAATGATGTGGTCGTGCCGGAGGGCGTGACCCGCATTGCCGATGGCGCGTTCAAGGGCGACAAGCGCATCGCCAGCGTGGTACTGTCCGAGGGCATAAGGGAGATCGGCAAGGAGGCCTTCCAGGACTGCACCGGTTTGAAAACCATCCATCTGCCATCCAGCCTCAGAACCATCGGCGAACATGCCTTCATGCGCTGCTCGGCGCTGAATGGGCTGGAGTTGAACGAGGGTCTGGAAACCATCGGGAATAATGCCTTTACCTATTGCACCGACCTTGAGAGCATCACCCTGCCCGCAAGCGTGAAGGAACTGGGCTTCTATGTCTTTTCCTATTGTTCCTCGCTCAGCAGCGCGAATGTGAAAAGCACGGCTGGACTGAATATGTACTGCTTTAAGGAGTGCAGCAGCCTGAAGGAGGTTTCCCTGCCGGAGGGCTTGAAGTACATCAGCGATTTTGTCTTTTACGGCTGCAAGTCGCTGGAGTATATCGATATTCCCAGCAGCGTGACCCGCTTTGGCAGCTATGTGTTTGATTGCTGCACCTCGCTGAAGGAGATCGAACTGCCGGACAACATTGCTGCTACGAACTATGGCCTGTTTGACAACTGCACCAGCCTTGAAAGGGTGGTGCTGCCGAAGAACATCAAGGACCTGGATATAGCGGCCTTCAAGAATTGCAAGTCCCTGACCAGCCTTGTGATCCCGGACGGCGCATATTTCATTGGAAGCAACTGCTTCGAGGGCTGCACCAGCCTGAAGGAGCTGTACATACCCGACAGCGTTGAGATCATCCATGAAAATGCTTTCTATGATTGCCCGAACCTCGTGGTCTATGCCTCTGCGGGCAGCGTGGCAAGCCGCTATTGCAGGGAAAACGATATCGAGATCAACCGCGGCGGCGCAGGCATCGAATCGATGAAGTTCCGCGAGAGCAGCATCACCATCGGCGTTGGCGAGAAATATATGCCCTTTGTGGAGATCAATCCCGCCTATACCAGCGAGGATCTGCGCTTCTCCGCATCGAGCAGCGGGATCAGCGTGGATGAAATGACGGGCAAGATCACCGGGAATAAGGAGGGCACGGCATATATCTATGCCACAAGCGAGAGCGGCTTGCAGGCAAAATGCAAGGTTGTGGTGAAGAAGGCTCCCAGCAAGGTGAGCATCAAGCCCGGCAAGCTGACGATGTATGTGGGCGATACCTATCAGCTCAGCTATAGCCTGCCCAGCGGCTCGGCTGGCAGCGCGGTTTTCTACTGTCAGGATTATTTCATTGCGGATGTGACGGAGGATGGCTTCGTAACGGCTATCGAGCCGGGCGAGGCGATCGTGCAGCTCAATACCTACAATAAAAAATATGCTGAAAGCCGGATAACCGTGCTGGAGCCGCCCCGCATCGCATTGAACCTAAGCGAGCTTAGCTTGGGCGTGGGCGATAGCTATACCCTGATCCCCAGCACCACGGATGGCAGCGCGCTTGGCAGCATAGGCTTCAAGAGCGAAAAGAGCAGCATTGCAGCCATCTCGCAGGATGGCGTGATTACAGCCAAAAAGGCGGGTACCACCCGCGTGGCTGTGGTCGATACCGATGGCAGCATGGTCATCTGCAAGGTCACGGTGAAAAAAGCGCCCTCCTCCATCATGCTTTCGCCTGCAAGCGGCTCCCTCAGCGTGGGCGAGCAGGCGCAGTTCAAGTGGAAGCTGAGCAGCAATTCCGCAGCCAGCCTGATATTTGAGAGCAGCAACCCCGATGTGCTGGAGGTTTTTGAGGATGGCAGCGCCATTGCCAAGGCTCCCGGCACAGCCACAGTGCGCGTCGCCACCCATAATGGCAAGCGTGCTACCTCCGTCATCACCGTCTACTGCGCGCCGGAGAGCATCGCCTTTGCCGATCAGGATATGCGCCTTGCCGTTGGCATGAAGGGTACGCTCGAGGCTGTGCTCAGCGAGGGCAGCCGCGGCAGCTATAGCTTTGCCAGCAGCGATGCAGCCGTGATCGAGGTGGACGCCGCCACGGGCAGGTTCATCGCCCGCAAGCAGGGCAGCGCCACCCTCAGCGTGACCGCCTATAACGGCGTTACGGCCAGCCAAGAGGTTCGCGTATATGCCGCGCCCGTATCCATGAAGCTGGTGGAAAAGAAGCTCAGCTTGGGCGTTGGCGAGCAATATCGCCTGCGCGTGGATTGCATGGCCTCCGGCAATCAGGAATGCGCGCCGGGGCTGACCTTCAAATCCAGCAATACCAAGGTTGCAGCCGTGGATGCAAATGGCGTTGTTACCGCAAGGAAGGCAGGCAGCGCAACCATCACCGTCAAGAGCTTCAACGGTCTTTCCGCCAAGTGCAGCATCAGCGTTCGCAAGGCGCCCACAGCCATTGCCCTGCCTGATGATGAGCTTACCCTCGCCGTGAACGAGAGCATCTCCATGGCGGCAAGGCTTGCTCCCTCTGGTTGCGGCGGCGTGGTGAAGTATGAGGTTTCTGATACCAGCCTTGCCTTCGTGGATGAAAAGGGAAACCTCATCGCCAACCGCGATAGCGGCAGCGTGGTTCTCACGGCAAGCACCTACAACGGCTTGAGCGCAAGCTGCACGGTAAACCTCTGCCCCGAACCTAAGGATATTGCCTTCCTCTACGATAGCTATGCGCTCAATGTGGGCATGAAGGCAGAGCCACCCTACCTGCTCGACGGCGACTGCGCAACCATCTATCTCAGCTCCTCCAACCCCGCCGTGGCATATATCGATGGCGAGGGCAGGATCGTCGCCAAGAAGAAGGGCAGCGCCTATATCCGCGTGGAAACCTATAATGGTCTGCATGCAGAAATGCTGCTCACGGTGCTTTCCGCACCCAATAGCTATAAGTTCAGCCTGCCCGGCGTGCTGGAGGCAGAGACTGGCTACATGGTCAATGGATACCTGAGCGCTTCCCCGGAGGTCAACCCCGAATATGCGATCAAGTCCGTTAAGTCCAGCAATGGCAGCGTGGTTGCCGTGCAGGAGGTCTATGGCGTGTATTATCTGCTTACCCGAAATACAGGCACGGCAAAGATCACGCTGACCACCTACAATGGCAAGACCCTCAGCAAGACGGTGCGGGTGGTTCAGCGGCAGATAGACTCTCGGGAAAATACCGCCGCTACCCTCGATGATTACCTCGGCGCATGGGCGCTCGCCAGCGTGGAATATAGGGGCATTAGCCTCGATCCCGCCGAGGCGGGCGTGGATCCTTGGCAGCTGCTTGTGCGCGCCGGTGGAGCAAGCATCACCATCGGCGATGAAACGGAGGATATGCAGTGCAGCATGAGGCAGCATACGCTCATCGTCGGCGATGATAGCGAGTGGTTCCGCTTCATCCTCCATAAGGATGGCAGGCTCGCGCTGGAGCTCATTGACGGCATGTACATGTATTTCACGAAGTAAACCTCCGGCAGGGGAGGAACGGTTAGGGGAACGCTCAGGGGTTCCTCCCCTGAAACCCCGGCTGGGGAAATCATTTCCCCTGCACCCCTCACATAAACCCCTGCCGTTGGCAGGGGTTTTAATAAAATATGTAATTCAAAAACCGTGCCATTGGCACGGTTTTTATATGGGGTTTCCAAAGGGAATCATTCCCTTTGGACGCACCGGAGGCTTGCAAAGCAAGCTCCGGCAGCGCCGCCCCGTAGCCTGCGGATGGGGCGGGCTGGTCGCACCTCCCCCCGTGAGAGGTGCGACTGCTATTGCGGATTCTCAAGGCAGAGCCTTGAGCGAGGTTTCAGGGGCGGAACCCCTGAGCGTCCCCCCTGAAAATCAGTTGGAACCCAGATAGGCTTCCTTCACTTGTGCGTTGTTGAGCAGCGCCTCGCCGGTGCCATGCAGGGTAATGCGGCCAGTTTCCAGCACGAAGCCATAATCGGCGCAGCGCAGGGCTGCATTGGCGTTCTGCTCGATGAGCAATATGGTCATGCCCTCGCTCTTGAGGTCGCGGATAATGGAGAAGATATCCTTCACAACCAGCGGAGCCAAGCCAAGCGAAGGTTCGTCCATCATCAGCATCTTGGGCTTTGCCATCATGGCGCGACCCACGGCCAGCATCTGCTGCTCGCCGCCGGAGAGGGTGCCTGCCAGCTGCCACTCGCGCTCCTGAAGGCGGGGGAAGCGGCGGTAGATATCCTTGATGCTTTCCTCGATCTCGTCCCGATCCTTGCGCAGGTAGGCGCCGATCTTCAGGTTTTCCTTCACGGTGAGGTTAGCGAACACCCGCCGTCCCTCGGGAACCAGCGTTACACCCTCGGTCACGATCTTCTGGCTGTTCATGGAGGTAATATCCCGACCCATGAAATTGATGCTGCCGTCGGCGGCATGCACCAGACCAGATATTGCCCGCAGGGTAGTGGACTTGCCCGCGCCGTTTGCGCCGATGAGGGACACGATCTGCCCCTGCTGCACATCGAAGGAGATGCCCTTGAGCGCCTCGATGCCGCCGTAGCTCACCTTCAGGTTTGTTACCTTGAGCATAGTCATTCTTCATCCACCCCCAGATATGCCGCAATCACGGCAGGATCATCGCGCACCTCTTTGGGCGTGCCCTGAGCAATCTGGCGGCCGAAGTCGATCACGTATATGCGGTCGGATATGCCCATGACCAGATTCATGTGATGCTCGATCATGAAAATGGTCAGGTTGAATTTCTCCTTGATATCCTTAATGAACACGCCCAGCTCCTCGGTTTCCTGCGGGTTCATGCCTGCGGCAGGCTCGTCCAGCAGCAGAAGCTTGGGATGGGTGGCCAGCGCGCGCACGATCTCCAGCCTGCGCTGCTGACCATAGGGAAGGCTGGTTGCCTTCTCATCCGCCACGCCATCCAGACCCACGATCTTCAACAGCTCCATCGCCTCTTCCCGCATCGCCTTTTCCTCCCTGTGGTTCAGGCGGAAGGTAGCGGTGAGCACATTGCTGGTCTTGCGCATGTGCATGGCAATGAGCACATTGTTAAACACCGTCTGGCTCTGGAACAGGCGGATATTCTGGAAGGTACGGGCGATGCCCGCGGCGGTGATCTTATCCGGCGTCTTTACGATCTTCTTGGTATATAGACCCGCATTCTGACCCGCATAGCTGCGGCGCAGCTTGCCGGAGGGATAGTTTTCCACCATGGTCTTGCCCTCGAAATCCACGCGGCCGTTGGTCGGCTCATACACGCCGGTGATGCAGTTGAATGCCGTGGTCTTGCCCGCGCCGTTGGGACCGATGAGCGCCACGATCTCACCCTCGTATACATCCATGGAGAGGTTATTCACAGCGACGACGCCGCCAAACTGCATCGTCACGTTTTCCACATGCAATACGTTACGGCTCATCCCTTTGCACCCTCCTTTGCCTTCCTTTTCTTAAACAGATCCCATAGCTCCTTATCGCCCATGATGCCCCTGCGGAAGAACAGCACCACGACCATGATGA
>CAYWLE010000025.1:0-15151 GCA_964458825.1 uncultured Oscillospiraceae bacterium
GCCCTCTACGATGAACAGCTCGTTCATCTTGGCATTCCTGCCGGTGCAGCTGGAAAGCTTGCCGACCAGCGGAGCGGCGTCCAGCTGGTTCTTCTGTCGGGCCATCTCCTTGGCCTTGCGCATGGCTTCACGCACCTTGGCAGCCTTGGCAGCCTTTTCGATGATCTTAGCCGCGAATTCCTGGTTCTTCAGGTCATCCAGATAGATGGACAGCTGCTCGTAGCAGACGCTTTCAAACACGGGACGAACCTCGGTGTTGCCCAGCTTACCCTTGGTCTGGCCCTCGAACTGGGGATTCTTCACGCCGGCGTACACAATGGCGGTCATGCCCTCGCGGAAGTCGTCGCCGGAGAGGTTGTTGTCCTTCTCCTTCAGGATGTTCATGCGGCGGGCATAATCGTTGAAGGCGCGGGTCATGGCCATCTTGAAGCCCGTTTCATGGGTGCCGCCTTCGGCGGTAGGAACGTTGTTGACGAAGGAATAGATATTGTCTGAATAAGAATCGGTGTACTGAATTGCCACGCGCACCAGAGTACCATCCATCACCTTTTCAAAGAGAATGGGATCGGTGATGGTGTTCTTATCCGTGTTCAGGTAGCCCAGGAAATCCGCAAGGCCGCCCTCATAACAGTATTCATGTACACGGGCTGCGGGGTCCTTTACGCGCTCATCAGTAAAGACAAAACGCACACCCTTGTTGAGGTAAGCCAGTTCACGCACCCTGCGGCGTACGGTATCAGAATTGAAATCCACGGTTTCAAATACCCGGGTGTTCTTATCCGTGTTCAGGTAGCCCAGGAAATCCGCAAGGCCGCCCTCATAACAGTATTCATGTACACGGGCTGCGGGGTCCTTTACGCGCTCATCAGTAAAGACAAAACGCACACCCTTGTTGAGGTAAGCCAGTTCACGCACCCTGCGGCGTACGGTATCAGAATTGAAATCCACGGTTTCAAATACCCGGGGATCCGGTTTAAAAGCCACCTGCGTACCACGGCGGCGGGTATTGCCGATCTTCTCCAGCGGTGCCACAGGGCGGCCGGAGATGATCTTGCCCGTCTTTCTATCCTCAACGGATTCGAACTTCTGCTGGTAGTGGCTGTAATCGCGGTAAACGTCCACAACCACCCACTCGGACAGCGCATTCACAACAGAAGCGCCAACGCCGTGCAGGCCGCCGGAATAAGCATAGTTTTTATCGGAGAACTTACCGCCGGCATGCAGCTGGGTATAGACAACCTCAACCGCAGAGACGCCCAGCTGGGGATGGATATCCACAGGAATGCCTCGGCCGTTGTCGGTCACTTCGCAGGAACCGTCCTTCTTCAGGGTGACGGTGATCTCCGATGCGAAGCCGTTGGAAGCCTCGTCGATGGCATTATCGACGATCTCCCAGATCAGATGATGAAGTCCTCGGGAGCCGGTGGAGCCGATGTACATACCGGGACGCATGCGCACCGCGTCCAGACCCTCGAGAACGGTTATATCAGTGGCGGAATAAGTTTTAGCCATTTTTTCCTCCATTAGCACACAATTATCCTTATTATAAATGAAAAACGTTAAATCTGTTTGAAGCACCGCTTTTCAGAGTCCATTTTTTGCCTCATTCAGCCATAAGTTTGCATAAAACGGGAATATATGCTATACTAAGGATTAAATGGAGGAATGGGCTTTCATGTACAGCGATAACAATACAAATCTCGCGGAGCTGAAGGAGCATGTACACCAGCTGTGCCTGCGCAAGGGTTGGGGCGTTGAGGGCGTTCAGAACCCGCAGCACGTGGCTATGGCCATGACCGTTGAAATGAGCGAGTTGCTGGAGCATTTCCAGTGGCTGAATCCTGATGATGTGCAGCGCCTGCAAAACGGTGAGGATCCTGATCGCTGCGCCCTGATCGCAGAGGAATTCGCAGATGTGATGATGTACGGCCTGCAGCTTGCCCGCACCCTGGGCATCGATATCACACAGCAGATTCTGCGTAAGATTGACATTGTGGATCACAGACCTCCCAAGGCCTACGATCCGAAGAGATAACCCCACAAGAGGTGGCTCATGAATACCGATTTAATTCTGATTCTTGATTTTGGCGGAAACCAGGCTTATTATACGGCACGCCGTCTGCGCGGTGAACAGTTTTACTGCGAAATCCTGCCCGGAGACAGCGATGCTGAACAGATTTCTGCCCGTGCACCCAAGGGCCTGATCCTGGCCGGCGGCGATTCCAAGGCACTTCGCGCAGAGGAACTGCCCTTTGATCCCGCAGTTTTCGGCGTACCGGTTCTCGCTTTTGGCGGTTCTGCGCGCAGGCTGGCTGAGTCCATCGGTGCAGAACACCGCGGCATCCAACTGGAATCCAACAAGGATTTCGTTCAGTTCTCCCCCTGTCCCTTGTTTGAGGGGCTGGACGAGAACGACCGCTTCTTTGACCGTGTGGATGGCTATGCACTTCCCGAGGGATATACTGCCATCGCCACTACACCTTCCGGACTGATGCCCGGCTTCGCCAACATCGAAAAAAACATCTACGGCCTGCAGTTTTATGTAGAAAGCAACGATCCTGACGGCCTGCACATACTGGAAAACTTTGCAGAGCAGGTTTGCGCCTGCCCCCGTACCTGGACAGTGGAAAACTTCGCAGCGAAGCTGATTGATGAAGTTCGTGCTGAAGTTGGTGCTTCCAGCGTACTGATTCCCGTTTCCGGCGGCGTGGATTCCGCTGTTACGGCTGCCTTGCTGAGCAAAGCCATCGGCGGAAGGCTCAACTGCCTGTTCATCAACACCGGTCTGCTGCGCAAGGGCGACCCTGAATTTGTGCGCCGCTGCTTCTACGACCAGATGGGCCTGAACCTGATCGAAATCGATGCATCCGAGCGTTTCATCAAGGCACTGTCCGGTATACATGATCCCGCCGAAAAACGCCGCATCATGCACGATGAATTCTCTGCTGTATTCGCAGAGCAATACATCAAGGCCGGCGATATTGATTGTATGGCTGAAGGTACCATCTATCCGGATGTACTCCACAACTCTCCCTGTCAGGTGAGCAACATGATCGACGGCTGCCGCCGCATTGAACCTCTGAAGCTGCTGTTCAAGGATGATGTGCGCGCACTGGGCCGCTATCTGGGCGTGCCGGAAGAGCTGATCAACCGTCCGTCCTTTGAAAGCAGCGGACTTTCCGTGCGCTGCCTGGGTGAAGTGACCCTCTCCCGCCTGAATATGCTGCGCGAAGCGGATGCAATCTTCCGTGATGAAGTGGAAAAGGCCTCCCTTGCCCGCAAAATTGCTCAGTATTTTGCCATTCTTACCGAGATGCGTACCCCCGGCCTGTGCGGCGACGGCTATGTTTGCGTTCTGCGCGCACTGGGCTCTTCCAATGCAGGAAAAGCCCCTGCATACAAGCTGCCCTATGACCTGATGGAGGCCGTTGTACAGCGCATCACTGCTGAAATTCCCGGCATTACCCACGTAGTTTATGATATTACCGGCCGTCCCATTGCCAATGTTGAATGGGAATAAAACGGTAAGCGAATCATTCGAAGGAAGGTTAAACCATGATTCTGAGACACGCACGCGAACCCATGGAGGGCGTGAACATCGACGATACCTTTGAAGCCGTCGATGAGCGCAGCGGCGCCACCCTGGGCAGCTGCACGATTTACGTGCACGAGAGTGAAGAGCTCTTCCCCAGCCGTCCGGTTCGCATCTACATGGACATCCAGGGTGATCCCGCGCCGGATGCGCTCCTCGGAGCCGCCGTCGCCCGCGCCAAAGGACTGGCCATGGAATATAATGCGCCCAGCCGTATCTTCACCCAAGTGGAGCCCAATGACGCTGAGCGTATGGAATCGCTGAACACCCTGGGCTTTAAAGACAACGACGGCCTGGTATGTATGCGCCGCGATCTGCCCTGCGAAATCGAATCCCAGATGCCCATCGGCTGCGTAATCGTACGAGATGATCTGGATGATCCCATCGAGCAGAAGTATTTCCTGGAACGCTACAACCAGCTGTTCAATGAGGAATACGATTTTGGCTGGCTGCAGGACTTCCGCTTGAAGGAAGGCTTTGAGCGCATCCTGATCGTAGCTCCCACCGGCATGGCCGGCGAGTGCATCACCTGGAAGGAAAACGGCTCAGGACGCATCGGCTGGCTGTATGTATCGCGCAAATGGCGCGGCATGAAAGTATCCCGTGCACTTCTGGATATCGCCTGCATGGATTTTGAGGACGATGGCCTCACCCGGGCAGAAGCAGAGATTCAGGCGCGCATTCCTGGCATGCTGCACGTAATGGAAAGCGCAGGCTTCCGCCAGGCAGAACTGATTCTGCGCTATCCCGGCATTGATATCGGCTAAAAAAAGAAGACCGAAACGGTCTTCTTTTTTGTGTTCTTCCCCCTCTCCTTTTGCAATAGACTAATCCGTAAGTATTTTGGGGAGGGATTGTATGCAGGGAAATCTGTTTTATGGCAGCGGTACAGCGCTGGTAACTCCCTTCAAGGGGCAGCGCGTTGACTATGATGCTTTGGAAAGGCTGATCGACTGGCAGATTGATTCCGAAACTGACGCGCTGATCATTCTTGGCACGACGGGCGAACCTTCCACAATCACACCCTCTGAACGCAGCGCCATCATAGAATGTGCGGTTTCGAAAGTTTCGGGCAGGGTTCCACTCTACGTGGGTACCGGTACAAATTCAACCCGCCAAACCATCGAGCATTCCGTAGAAGCCATGCGTCTGGGCGCAGACGGTTTGCTTGTGGTCACACCCTATTACAACAAAACCAGCAATGCCGGGCTCATTGAACACTACATTTCTGTGGCGGACAGCGTAAGCATCCCCATCATCGTATACAATGTACCTTCACGCACCGGATTGAATCTGCCGCCGGAGGTCATGCTTGAACTGGCAAAGCATCCCCTGCTGTGCGGTTTCAAGGAAGCCTGCGCAGATATAAGCCACGCCATGCAGCTGTTTGAGCTGGTGGGCGACGGTGTAGCCATCTATTCCGGCAATGACGACCAAGTTCTACCCCACATGGCACTGGGGGCGCGCGGTGTGATTTCCGTAGCAGCCAACATTGTTCCCCAGCAGATGCATGCAATGACTGTCGGTTGGCTGCGAGGCGAAGTAAACGCCTGCCGTGCACTGCAGTTCAGCTTGCTGCCGCTGATTCGTGCATTGTTCAGCGAAGTGAGCCCCATACCGGTAAAAGAAGCGCTGGCCATGATGGGAATGATTGAAAATACGCTGAGGTCGCCGCTGGTCAACCTGGGAAAGGAAAAACTCAAAACCCTGAAAAAGGAAATGCAGCGGATGAGGCTTCTGGAGAAAGAATAAAAAAGCACCCATACGGGTGCTTTTTTATTACAGCATATCGAACAAGCTCATCTGCTCGGATTCGCTGTTGCGCCAGTGACGGCTCAAATCACTCAGATCCATTTCCGGTATGCTCGTGGCGGGAATGGCGCCCCGGGCAATGAGCGGCTGGTTGTTTGCATAGCCGGTCCAGGCATAAATCCAATCGCAATAACGGTTTCGGATGGCATCCATCTCACCGCGCTTGCCGTCAGTATTGAATACGAATGCAGCCTCGGCCAGGGAGAACAGCAGCTTGTTGCGGGCAATGGCGTGGCTCACGGTGAACAGCGCTTCGGGATGCTCCAGGGAAACCACAGCCGCCTTGCCTGCGGCCAGCATTTCCGCAATGCCGTCCTCATGGACATGGTTCTGCATATCGCCGCCCAGAACCTCCACCAAGGTGCCGCCATATTCCATGGTCAGGTTCATGGCTACACGGGAAACGCCCAGCTCGCCGCCGGTCAAAATGGTATACCCCATGCGCACGCCGTTGCGCACCAGCGTATCAATGGAATCCCGTACCTCTGGACTGGTCTTTACACCGCTGATGCCGACAATGGCCAGCATGGGCTTGGTGAGCAATTCCTGATTGCCGCAGCGGTAGAACACCGGTGGAGCAGCCTCCTCCATGCGCCGCTTCAGGCGAGCAGGATATTCATCATTGTAGCAGGTAACCACTTCGATGCCCTGACGCAGGTGGTTTTCCACCGTATAGGAAAGCTGTACGCTGCGGTTGAGCAGGGTATAGATGCGGTAAGCCTCCTCCTCGGAGATATCCAGCTTCAGCATAAGCCCGCCGATATCGATGTTCATCAGCCTGCCGATATGGAAAAGACCGCTCTTGATAACCTTATCCTCTATCCGCTTGATTTCCGCCGTGCTGAAGGGACGGGCATATTCCTCCCGGTTGGGCGAAAGCGCCATGGACAGTAGCATCGTCACAAATGCATCGTCGGAATATCTCATTTGCTCTCCCCCTCCGCGGCCATCCGTATTTGGAAAACAGATCCTTCTTCATCCATTATACCACATGCCGCCGCCTTTGCCTAGCAACATTTTTATGACAGTTCCGCTCCATCCAGCTATTCCCATTTGCCAAATGGCAAGCTCACTCCATGCGGCTCCTCAGCTTCTCCAGCGCCCGCTTCTCTATCCTCGATACATAGCTGCGCGATATGCCCAGCCTGCGCGCCACATCGTGCTGAGGATGGCATGCCCCGTCCTCCAGCCCGTAGCGCAGCCTTATCACCCGCGCCTCCCGCTCGCTCAGCACCTGCCCAACCAGCGCGGCCGCTATGCCCGAATCGATCCGCGTGGAAACCTCGTCGGGCACCATGTCCTTTTCCGTGCCCAGCAGCTCCGTAAGCTGCAATTCGTTGCCGTCCTTGTCATAGCCCACGCCATCGCCCATGTAAACCGTGTTGCGCAGCTTGCGATTGGCACGCAGATGCATCAGCATCTCGTTTTCAATGCAGCGGCTGGCATAGGCGGTCAGCTTGCCCGCTTCTGGCTTGAAGCTGTGCACAGCCTTGATAAGACCTATGCTGCCTATGGAAATCAGGTCGTCCGCATCGCAGCCGCTGCGGGCATACTTCTTTGCGATGTGGGCAACCAGCCGCAGGTTGTGCTCGATCAGGCTGTCCCGCGCCGCAGCATCCCCAGCCAGCATGCGCTCGATCAGCTCTGCCTCCTGCCCGGTTTCCAGCGGCTTGGGAAACGATCCCTTTGCCGATAGATGCAGCGCCAGCGCCCACACGCTCTCCGCCAGATAGATAAGCGCCTCTTCAAGGAACATACCACCCATCCTCCTTTTCGGGAAGTTCGCCCTTGCATATTATTGCGCCAGCGCCGCCCGCGTGCCTGTCCTATGCCGCAGCCATGCAAAGCTTCGCCAAAAACCAAATCAGGCTTCCTCCCGCTTTGGGAGAAAGCCCGTCCCGTGAATATAGTCCTAATCCTTCAATTCAGCCTCCAGAACCTCCCGGCAGAGCTTTGCCTGAAAGCTATCGCCTGAAAATGCAAGCTCGGCAAAGACTCTTGCATTTTGGGCGGCGCCGTGATAGATCGCCTCCTCCTTGGATGCAGTGTCTGCGGCAGCCTCCGCATGGCTCCTGAGCGCGGCAAGAGGATCCTCGCTGCCCGGCATAGCCGCAATGGCGCGGCGGATGAGGCTATGCAGAGCCTTCTCCTGTCCCTCCTCCTCCGGCGGCAGTGCTCCAACCTCCTGCCGAAGCTGCAATGCTTGCTCGCGCCGCTCAAGCTGCTCCAAGCAGGTCTGGTATAGCTGCATGTCGCCCGCCTCACGCTGCGCCGCATCGATGAAGTATCCAAGCCTCGTTGCCCGGCTTCTTGCCTGCTTGGCAGCCTGCTTCAGCTGGTGAAGCCGCTGGGCAAGCAGCTCCGCGCAGCAGAGCGCCTCGTCAAAGGCTGCGGCGGCAAAGTGGGCGGCGGAGGAAGAATCGCCCTCAAAGAGCGCCTGATCCAGCTGAAACCCTCTGGAAACCCCCGCGCACATGGCATAGTATAGGCTGAAGCGCTCGGATATGCGCTCGCACTGTATGTACTGGCCAAAGAGCAGAGAATCCACAGCCTCGCCGGCAGCCTCCAACGCCCACAGCATATCGCTCAGGTCGCACCAGCTGCGCGGCGTAACCACGTTGTCTCCCTCCTCAGCATATATGTCCTCCGGCCGCATGCGCAGGTAGGCTCGTATGGCGGCATGCACGCCGGTCTGCGCGGCATAAGCCAGCCAAGCCTGCGCATCCGGCTCGATGCGCATCAATCGCACGCGATCCAGCGTCACCGGATCGAAGCTGCGTGCATTGCGGTTGTACTTCTCCGGGTTGCCCGCGCATACGATCACCCAATCCTCCGGCAGTCGATGGCTGCCAAAGCGCTTGTGCTGCAATAGCTCCAGCATAGCTGGAAGGAGGGTATCTGACACGCAATTGATCTCATCCAGAAAGAGTATGCCAGCCCGGCAGCCCGTCTGCTCCATCTGCCGGTAAACCTCCGCTATGATCTCGCTCATCGTGTATTCAGTCACGGAATACTCCCTGCCCCCGAAGCTGCGCTTTTGGATCATCGGCAGTCCCAGCGCGCTCTGGCGGGTGTGGTGGGTCATGGTATAGGAAACCAAGCCGATCCCCATGCGGCAGGCAACCTGAGCCACAATGGCCGTCTTCCCCACGCCGGGCGGGCCTTCAAGATAGATCGGGCGCTGGGCATATGCGGGCACCACCGGCATGCCCTCCGGCGTGCGTGCGGCATAGGCGCGAACGCCCGCCTCCAGCTGAGCTACTGCTTGTTGTATGTTCATGCGCTTAATACTCCATATATTCGTTTCCCTTCGGCATGGGCGCGTCCAAAACCAGCCGCCTTGCCCAGCGCGGGGTATCGATATCATCGTAGCGGTGCTCCAAGAATACGAAGGTCGCCTCATATTCCGGCGGCTTGGATGGATATATGCCCCTTCCATCGGTAAAATATAGCACGCCCTTCAGCCTGCGCAGCTCGCCGGAGCGGATCAGGCTATCGATGTGGTCAAAGGCGGGGCAGAAATCCGTGCCTCCGCCGCCCACGATCTCCAGAGCGTCGATATAGCTTTCAAACTCTGCAATGCTGCCGATCCTGTCGTCCCGCTGCACCTTCGCATCGCACTGCAATATGTGCAGCCTGAAGCGGCGGAAGAAGAGCTTTTCCTTGAGTATGATGTCCCTCGTCTGCTCCAGAAACTGCTTCGTCAGCCCCCGTGCGCAGGAGCCGGAGGTGTCGATCACGATCACCAGCTCCTCCAGCCGCCGCTCCATGCGGTACTCCAGCGGCTCAATCAGCGGCATGTTTCCATAATGCTCCATGCCGTAGGCATACCAAGCATATTGGAAGGAATCCACATCCTCTTGGGCATACTCCCGCTCCACGGCATAGCGGCGCAGGTAGCGGGCATATTCGTGCCGCGCGCCCTCGCCCAGCACAGCCTTCTCCCGCAGCGAACCAGCCTGCCTTCCCATCTGCCTGCCGCCAAAGCCGGTGGGCAAGCGCCTGCGCTCCCGCCGCCATAGCTCCTCCAGACCGCCGTCGCCGCCCAGCAGCGCATGCTCACGGGCTGCCTGCCACGGAGCATGGTCATCCAGCGTGACCATCGCGGCGATCTCACCGAGCCTCTGGCTCAGAAAGGCATCCTCATGAAGCAGCCTGTCCAGCCGCAGCGGATCCAGCTCCCCTGCGCAGCGCTGCCTTAGCTGGCTCAGTAGGTTTTCTCCCGCACAGGGCAGCAGCTCGGCTGCAACCTCCGCGGCAAGCAGCGTCACAGCCACATCGCATGCCAACGCGCTTGCATCCCGCAGGAAGATATGTCCCAGCAGACAATGGCAAAGCCCGTGAAAGAGCAGCGGCGCGGCATCACGCAGATGCTGCGGGTGGCAGAAAAAATGCCGACCATCCACGGCGGAGGGCTGGTAAGCCTCCGATACCGCCATCTCCAGCCTGCCCAGCGGGGACGCAAGGAAGCGCCGTTCCCGGCATATCTCCAGCCGTGCCTGCGTCAGCATGCTCCTCCCCCGCCTTCTGCATCGTGTAAAAGCCTTCGTCCGGCTCCAAGCAAAAGGATAGCACCGCAGACCGGCTTTGTCAACTCGCCAGCCAAGCCACTTTTCCCCCGTAAGTAGGCTGGTGGGCGATATCGTGGCAGAGGTGCCGGACATCGCCTCCGCCTACCGCTGCCGTATGAAGGTGGCGGACATCTCCTCCGAGAGGGAGCTTGCCATATTCAACCAGATCAAGGCGGATATCGAGGCTGCGGGAATCATGCCCGGCACGAAGCTCGCCAGCCTCAGTGTGCAGTTGGACGAGCCGAGCCTTGAGGATACCATGCCGGACAACGAGCGCCTTGTATGGAAGCTTCAGCAGCTGACCGGCGCAGATAAGGTGGTCAGCTGCTATGAAGCGCTGCGCAAGCTGGCGCGTGTGCTGCGGGAAAACGGCTTCAGGGCGCGCTGCATCGTGGAGAGCGGCGAGGTTCTCACCGTGCTGGATGTGCTCGCCCCCCCGATGATCCCAGCCCAGTGGCTGGCGTGGTTATCGATCTTGGCACAACCTCCGTGGCTGCCCTGCTTGTGAATATCGAGGATGGCTCCATCCTCGCCAAGGCGTCCACCGGCAATGGTCAGATCCGCTACGGTGCGGACGTGATCAACCGCATCATTGAATCCGAACGCGAGGGCGGCAGCGAGCGGCTCCAGAGCGCCGTGATCGACGAATCCCTCCGACCGCTGATCCAAGAGATGTGCGCTGCGGCAGGGCTCAGCCCGGGGCAGGTCTACCGCGTCTGCCTTGCAGGCAACACAAGCATGAACCACCTGCTGCTAGGGCTGTATTCCGATCCCGTGCGCATGGAGCCATACATACCCTCCTTCTTCCACTGCGACGATATGCGCGCAAATTCCCTAAAGCTGAACGTCCACCCGGAAGCAAGGTTCATACTTGCGCCCAATATCGGCTCCTATGTGGGCGGCGACATCTCCTGCGGCATGCGCGCCAGCGACGGCGCTATCGACAGCTGCTCCATCGATAAGGATAGCATGGAGCCAACCCTGACAACCATCGGCGGCGCCAGTCAGGTGGGCATCTGCGGCAGTGGCATCAACATGCGCAATGCCGTGACCATCGGCATGCTGCTGGATATCGACCTGAGCTTTTTTCCTACATTGGAAATTCCTCCCTCAGCGGCGCTTACGCCATGCTCACCAGCGATCAGGCGCGGGACAAGGCGGATGAGCTTGCTCGGAGCATGACCTATATGGAGCTTTCCATCGAGCCGGGCTATATGGATTCCTTCATCGCCGCCTGCTTCCTGCCACATACCGATACCAGCCTCTTCCCCTCGCTCGACTGATTGGGCAGCTATCTGAGATAAACCAAAGCAGGCTTTCCCTCCATCCAAGGGAAAGCCTGCTTTTTATCCTTTCTTTATCAGCCTACCGACTGGGCATGCGCGGCATCGTACTCCGCCCAAAGCTGCTGATACTGTGCCACGTTGCGCTCGTGCTCCTCCCGGCTCACGGCAAAGGCCAGCTCGCCCGTCATGGGATCGGTGGCGCAGAAATACATGTAGCCCTGCTGGATATAATCCATGTCCGGGTGCATGGCTGCCTCGATCGCCGCCGTAGAGGGATTGCAGATCGGGCCAACCGGCAGTCCGGGAACCACATAGGTATTGTAGAGGTTCGGGTCGGTCATCTCCTGCCGGCTCAAGATATAGTGGGACAGACCGAAGCTGTACATCGCCGTAGGGTCGCTCTCCAGCTTCATGCCCAGCTTGAGCCGGTTGTGGAATACCGCCGATACCCGCGCATAATCCTCGCTCTTGGCTGCCTCGCGCTCGATCATGGAGGCTAGGACGATGAACTCATCCATCGTTAGGTCGCTCTTGTAGTTCTCCACGGGGGTGTAAACGCCGTTTTCATCCACCTGATAGCGAATCTCATCGCTGTAATACAGGCGGTCGATCACGCTGTTGTTCTGCTCCAGCAGCGTAGAAATAATGCTTTCAGCCGAGGCAGACTTGAATATCCTGTAGGTATCCGGTGAGAGATAACCCTCCAGCGCATATTTTCTGCCCATCAGCTTGCCCTTGTCCTGTGCGCTCTTGAGGGCGTAGGAATCCGCCACGAAGCGATCCACATCGTTGCACAGCGTCAAAAACTCCTCGGCGCTGTCAATGGCTCCCTCATTTACCAGATAGTCTGCTATATCCTCGCAGGTCCAGCCCGGCACGATGGTTATGGTGCGCTCGTTGGTCTGGCTGCCGCTGGTCAGCTCGTCGATCACCTGCTGCACCGTCATGGATGGCGATAGCTCAAAGCTGCCGTAGCTCAGCTTGTTTGTCAAGCCCTCAAACTGCACCAGATAGCGGAATATGCTGCCGCTGCGGATAAAGCCCTGCTTTTCAAGGCTGGAGCCGATCGAGGTAGCCGACTGCCCCGATTCGATCACGAAGGTGCCCATGCTGGCGTTCTGCGCGTCCGCAGGCCCGAGGAAGCCGTCATAGACCTTGTTGTAGCCAAACTTCACCATGCCCACCACGATCAGCAGGCTGCACATGAAGATCAGCACCGGGCGCAGCAGCTTCCACAGCCACGCATACCAATATAGACCGTATTCACGATCCTCATGCAGCGTCTTTATGCTGTATCTCTCGGTGGTCACCGCCCGGCGCTTTGCCGTGCGGCGCACGCGCCGCTTCCTGTCTGCCATGTTTCCTCCTGTTTTCTTCCTGTTTCAGCCCTGTATCAGCCCTGCGTCAGCATGTCCAGATCCACGCCCGCCACATCGGCAAGAATCTTGAATATGTCCGTCAGCATCCTCTGAAAGCGAAACTCTGCCATCAGATAGCTGCTCACGTCTGGGTTGAACTGCAAAAGCGTGCCAATCTGCTGCAAGCGCTGCATGTCCTCCTGCGGCATGCTCTCGCCAGACGCCATCCTTGCCTGCAAGCGGAACTGAAGCTTCTTGTATTCATCCAGCAGCGCCTTGTTGGTTGCATCCTCATAGGCAACCTCCTTCAAGCGCGCATATTCGCGGTATTCCTCGCTCTCCTTCAGGCTTTTTGCGAGGGCATGTGCCTGGTCGTAGGGGTTCATTGCGTATATCTTCCTCCGAATTGGTTTTTCCCAATGCTGTTTCTTAAATCTCCACAATGATCGGCATAATCATCGGGTTGCGCTTGATGGCGTCGTAGATGTAGTGCTGCACGGAATCGCGCACATCGTTCTTCAGGTGGTTCCACTCGGAAGAATCGATGGGGCCGAATGCCTCTATGGCTCGGCTGGCCGCGCCGCGAGCGCCCTCGATCAGCTCGTCCGCCTCCCGCATGTACACAAAGCCGCGGCTGATGATGTCCGGCCCGGAAACCACGCTGCCAAGGTCGTGATCCACGCCCATGACGACGATCAGCAGGCCGTCCTCCGCCAGATGCTTTCTGTCGCGCAGAACCACCGCACCCACATCGCCCACGCCCAGACCATCGATCAGCACCGAGCCGTTGGGCACCACGCCTGTCACGTCCAGACTGTTTTCATCCATTTCGATCACATCGCCGATCTCCGCGATCACCACATTGTCCTCCGACATGCCCAGCCGCTTGGCGAGGGATGCGTGGTGGTGCAGCATGCGGTATTCGCCGTGCACGGGGATGAAATACTTAGGCTTGAGCAGGGTGTGAATCAGCTTGAGCTCCTCCTGCCGGGCGTGGCCGGAGGTATGCACCTCGGCGAGGGATTCATAGATGACCTCGCAGCCGATGCGGAAGAGCTGGTTGATCACGCGGGAGATGGATTTTTCATTTCCCGGAATGGGGGAGGCGGAGAGAATCACAAGGTCGCTCTCCTGCAGCTCCATCTTGCGGTGCTCGGCGAAGGCCATGCGGGAGAGGCCGCTCATGGGCTCGCCCTGACTGCCGGTGGTCAGCACTGTGATCTGGTCGTCCGGATAGCGATCCAGCTCGTCTACGGTGATCAGGCTGCCCTCGGGAATCTTCAGATAGCCCAGATTCATCGCGAGCTTGGAGATATTGATCATGCTGCGGCCGATCAGGCACACCTTGCGCTTGAAGCGCACCGACGCATCCACAACCGACTGAATGCGGTGCACGTTCGAGGCGAACATCGCGATGATGATGCGCCCCGTGGCCTTCTCAAAGAGATACTGGAAGGTCTCGCCGACCTTCTTTTCAGACATCGTGTAGCCTGGGCGCTCTACGTTGGTGGAGTCCGCCAGCAGCGCCAGCACGCCCTGATTGCCGATTTCCGCAATGCGGCCGAGGTTGATGGGCTCGCCGTCCATCGGGGTGTAGTCCACCTTGAAGTCGCCGGTGTGAAAAACGGTGCCCACCGGCGTGGTGATGGCCAGCGCGCAGGCGCCGGCGATGGAATGGTTCACCTTTACAAATTCCACCTTGAAGCAGCCCGCCTCGATCACGTCGCCCGGCTCCACCTCATGCAGCTCCGCCACGCCGTTGAGGCGATGCTCCTTCAATTTATGCTCGCACAGGGCGAGAGTCAGCCGCGTGCCATACATGGGCGCGGGCAGCTTGCGCACGATATAGGGAACCGCGCCGATGTGATCTTCGTGGCCGTGGGTGAAGAAATAGCCCCGCAGCTTGCTCTGATTCTTTTCAAGATAGCTCACGTCCGGGATCACAAGATCCACGCCGGGCATGTCCTCGCGGGGGAAGATGGAACCCAGGTCCACCACGATGATGTCGTCCATGTATTCAAAAACCGTCAAATTTTTTCCGATTTCTCCCAGACCGCCGAGGGGAATAATGTGCAGTCTGGGTTTTTTGTATTTCCTTGCCACGCGCATCCTCCTTAACTGAAATAATTTATATTGCTTCACAGGCCGTCAAGACTGCCCGGCTGTGAAATAAAACGAAGCAAAAATACAATTCCGCAAAACAATTGCTTTGATCGCCTGCGCCGGAGCGCGCTTTATCGCCCGGGCACAGTTTAAGTATAACACATTTTCCTGCAATTCAGTACGGCATTCAAGATTTAACCTGACTGCCGCGCAGGTCAATTTTCCATTTGTGGGAAGAACAACGGCCTGCGCCGTGGCACAGAAACCATCATTTTCCTTGGACGAAATCAGTTCTGATTCGGTTCCAGAATCCGGTTGAGAACCTGAATCAGCGTGAATTTCGCGCCGTGACCCGCCGCCGCGCCCACGCAGCCGGGACAGCCGTCCACGCATTTGCAGTCCAGCAGCAGCTCCCGGGCGCGCAGCAAC
>CAYWLE010000026.1:0-14954 GCA_964458825.1 uncultured Oscillospiraceae bacterium
ATGGTGATCATGGTGTGCATGGCGCTCAGACCGGCGTTCTTCAAATCACCGTTGGCGCGGTCAAACTTCTGCTGCTCAAAATCCTCGCGCACGAAGGACTTCACCACGCGCACGTTGGTCAGGTTCTCCTGCACATCGGTGTTCAGTGCGTCTATCCTGCCCTGCATCCTCGTGAACTTCGGGAATGCCACGCGAATCACGATGACCTGCACCACCAGCAGCACGGGTATGGTTATGGCAAGCACCTTGGCAAGCTCAGGCTCGCTCACGATCACCATCACCAGCGCGCCGATGAGCATGCCCGGCGAGCGCAGGCACATGCGCAGCAGCATGTTTACGAAGTTCATCACCTGCGTCACATCGTTGGTCAGCCGCGTAACCAGCGAACCTGCGGAGAAATGATCGATATTCTCAAAGGAGAAGCGCTGCACCTTGGCGAATACGTCCCGCCGCAGGTCGCCAGCGAAGTTGACCGCAGCCTTGGAGCCAAAATAAGCGCCGCCCACGCCGCCCAGCATCATGATGATGGAGGCAAGAATCATAATGCCGCACATCAGCGCAATATGACCAATGCTGCGACCCTCGATGCCGGTATTGATGATGGAGGCATAAAACTTCGGCAGCAAAATTTCGCCAATAACCTCTATTATCATGCACAGCGGGCCAAGCACGAAGTACCACTTATAGGGCTTTACATATTTCATCCATCGTTTCAATTTTTCTTCATCTCCTCTATCTGGCTTTCCATTTTGCTTTCCATTTTGCTTTCATTTTTGGTTTCCATTTGAGCCTTGATTTGAGCCTTGATTTGAGCGCCGGTTTGGGCTTCCTTCAGCTCCTCCTTTTGCATCGCCTCAAGACGGCTGATATTTTCAAGCGACCTTTCCATGAGCGCCTCGATCCGCCCAAGCTCCGCATCGCTGAAATCTGCAAAGCTCGCCGCGTCAATCTCATGAAAAACCTGCTTGCCTTTGGCGAGTATCTCCTCACCCTTCGGCGTGATGCAGATTTCGTTGCGCCTGCCGTCTGCCGCGCTGTCAAAGCGGGAAATATAGCCCGCTCCCTCCAGCTGCTTGAATGTGCGGGCAACCAGCGCCGGGCTTACGTCCAGCTCCTTCGCCATGCGAGCCTGTGCAGGCAGGCGACCCATGCGCCCCAGTTGTAGCAGCAGAAACAGCTGCCCCGGATGGATGCCCAGCTCCTGAATGCGGCTGTCGATAATCCGGTGCCGCGTGCGGCCAAAGCGCGAAAGCAGCCTGCATATCCGCTGGTATCTCTCCTCCATGCAGCTCACCTCCGTTTTCTAGCCATGTTTCATTAACTGGTTAACAATTTTTACCGTAGGATTATAGCACTGCCATATGTAGGACAAGGGTTATTTCAGTTGTAATCTGGTAAAAAAATCAGCTTGCTTCTGTGGTTTTCCATTTTTAGAATACTGACAAAAACCGCCGCCCCAAAGCCAAGCAATTTTTCCATTCCCAAGCCTTCCCGTCAATCTGGAGATTTACTTTTTGGCGGGAACATGCTATGATGTATAGGCTAGGAGGTGTAAAACCATGAAGCGATTGATTTGCATGCTGATGCTGCTTGCCTGCCTTTTGAGCGCCGCCACTGCGGAGGTTCTGCCGGAGCTGACCGTCGTCACCCCCGCCCCCACCGCTGCTCCCCTCGGCACGGAGTTTTCCTGTGAAGCCTTTATCGTGCGCCTGCCCTACGGGCTGGAGATTGCCGATGAGGATCGCCTTGCGGGCTATGAGGCTGCCGTGAGCGCCGCTTATCCAAATGCCGGGCTGACCCAGCTGGTTGCCATGAATGCCGCTGGCGACGCCGCCGTGTGCTTTGCCCTGATGGATTCCACCCAGACCCCCATCGAAGCCGCAAGGGAGGCTGCCAGAAACGTGCTGGGCAGTGATGAAACCGTGACCGAGCCCGTATTCGGCGCCAACAGCAGCGCCAGCTTTGCCTGTGCCGCCGAGGATACCGCCTATGCCTTCTATTATTTCAGCAATGGTCAGCAGCTGCTTCTGGTCAGCGCAAGCGCTCTGGAGGAAGCACAGCTCAATGCCATGCTGGAGAGCCTGATCTTCTGATCCTCCGCTTGAACCAACGAACCAACAAACCAACAAACCAACAAACCAACAAACCAACGCCCGCAGCCCTTCGCTGCGGGTGCTCTTTTTTGCCCTGTATCTAGTTTTCGATACTAGATTATTTCAAAATAATAACCATTGTATCCGTATTTTATAACGATTATCCATTGACCACCGTGGCAGATTATGCTATAATCGTTTTTAGTTCGAATCGAGATTTAGCTTAAATAGAAATTCGGGGGTAACGCCATGACTGACTACGTTCTCTTTACTGATTCCTGCTGCGATCTTCCCATGGCTCTGGTGGAGGAGATGGAGCTTTTGACCGAGCCGCTCTGCGTGCAGATGGACGATACGAGCTACCACAACTACTTGGACGAGCGGGAGATCAGCTACCGCGATTTTTATGCCAAGCTGCCTGCAACCAAGAACCTGAAAACCTCCGCCATCAACCATCAGGCGTTTATCGACGCCATGGAGCCCATCCTCGCACAGGGCAAGGATCTGCTCTACCTCGGCTTTTCCTCCAGCCTGAGCAGCACCTATGCCTCGGGCGCGATGGCTGCGCAGGAATTGCAGGAGAAATATCCCGAGCGCAAGATCTACGCCGTGGATACCCTCTGTGCCTCCCTCGGTCAGGGCATGCTCTGCTATTATGCTTGGCTGGAGAAGAAGACGGGCAAAAGCATCGATGAGGTGCGGGACTTTATCGAAGCAAGCAAGCTACACATGTGCCACTGGTTCACCGTGGACGACCTTTTCCACCTGAAGAAGGGCGGCCGGGTCAGCGCAACCACCGCGCTGCTCGGCTCGGTGCTGGGCATCAAGCCGGTGATGCACATGGATAACGAGGGCAGCCTGAGCCTCGTTGGCAAGGCGAGGGGACGCAAGGCATCCATCAAGCAGATCGTACAGATCATGAAGGAAAGCGTCATTGAGCCGGAGAAGCAGGTGATGTTCATCTGCCACGGCGATGCACGGGAGGACGCCGAATACCTTGCCGAGCTGGTCAGGAGCGAGGTTCCGGTAAAGGATATCATTATCAACTATGTCGGCCCGGTCATCGGCGCACATTCCGGCCCCGGCACCCTCGCCCTCTTCTTCTTTGGAACCCAGCGCTAATAGCCAATAAACCAAGCAATCAGCCGCCTGAAGGAGCGCTTCCGGCGGTTTTTTGCTTGCAGGTTCAGTCCTGCACAGATTATGTTTTATCGTAGATTCGCTTTTATTTTTGTATATAGCTTTCATAAGCAGCTCAGCTGTGCTATAATCTAAACGGATTATTTTGTGGAAAGAAGGTCTTCCCCCATGAAAAAGGCAATTATGTATGGCGGCGGCAACATCGGCCGCGGCTTCATCGGCAAGGTATTTGCCGACTCCGGCTACGAGGTGGTTTTCCTCGATATCATGCAGAACCTGATCGACGAAATGAACCGTCGCGGCCAGTATAACGTGCGCATCGTGTCCAACGAGGGCGAGGTCGATACCGTTGTAAAGCCCGTGCGCGCCGTGAACTCCAACACCGATGCAGCCATCGATGAGATCGTCACCTGCGATATCATGGCCACCGCCGTGGGCGTCAATATCCTGCCCCGCATCGCACCGGTCATCGCCAAGGGCGTGGTTGCCCGCATGGAGAAAAGCGGCAAGCCGCTGGACATCATCCTCTGTGAAAACCAGCTGGAAGCCGATATCCTCATGCGCGGCTGGATCTATGCGTGCCTCACCGACGAGCAGAAGGCTTGGGCGGACAAAAACCTCGGCCTGATCGAGGCTTCCATCGGCCGCATGGTTCCCCCACTGACCCCCGAGATGCGCGCACAGGATCCGCTGCTGATCTGCGTGGAGCCTTATTCCGAGCTGCCCGTGGATAAGGACGCCTTCAAGGGCGAGATCCCCGAGCTTGTCGGTCTGATCCCCTACACCCCCTTTGAGTTCTATATCAAGCGCAAGCTCTTCCTGCATAACGGCGGTCATGCCGTGTGCGCCTATCTGGGCAGGCAGAAGGGCTATGAGTATATCTGGCAGGCCATTGCCGATCCAGAGATCTATGAGGCAGCCAAGGCAGCCATGAACGTGAGCGCTCAGGCGCTGATCAAGAAGTTCGGCGAGGGCATTCGTGAAAATGTGGAGAGCAACGTGGTTGATCTGCTCTTCCGCTTCCAGAATAAGGCGCTCAAGGATACCGTCGCCCGCGTGGGCGCTGATCCCGTGCGCAAGCTGCGCAGGAACGACCGCATCGTAGGCGCGGCGCTGTTCGCCATGGAGCAGGGCGTGGATCCCAGCCCCGTCATCCGCGGCATCGTGGCTGGTCTGAGGTTTGACATGCCCGGCGACGCCACCGCGCCCGAAATTCAGGCTGTGCTCAAGGAGCAGGGCATTGATTTCGTGATCGAGAAGTATATGGGTCTTGCCAAGGATGAGCCGCTCTTCGGCATGATTAAGGCAGCCTACGAGGCATAAGCGCCATGAGCAGCATGAAGCAATATACCGATTTTGCCGTTGAAAAGGCCGTGACCCTACTGGGCATTCCCAGCCCCACCGGCTACACCAGCCACGCCATCGATTGGCTCTGCACCGAGTTTGCCGCGCTGGGCTGCCCCGTGCAGAAAACCGTCAAGGGTGGTCTGCTGGTGGATTTCGGCGGCGCAGACGATCAAAACGCCCTCTTCATCGAAGCCCATACCGATACCCTTGGCGCGATGGTTGCCGAGATCAAGCCAAGCGGCAGGCTGCGGCTGGATCGCATCGGCGGCATGAACGCCAACAATGCCGAGGCAGAGAACGCGATCCTCGTCACCCGCAGCGAGCAGAAGTACGAAGGCACGCTCCAGCTCATCGACGCATCTATCCATGTAAACGGCCAGTACAGCGATACCAAGCGCGACTGGGACAAGATGGAATTTGTGCTGGATGAGGACGTGCATTCCAAGGAGGACGTGCTCTCGCTGGGCATTCGCGTGGGCGACTATGTGTGCTTCGATCCACGCACCCGCGTCACCGCCTCCGGCTATATCAAGAGCCGCTATCTGGATGATAAGCTCTCCGTGGGCATCCTGCTGGGGCTTGCTAAGTATCTGAAGGAGGAGCATATCCCCCTTCCCCGCCGCACATGGGCGCACATCACCGTCTATGAGGAGGTTGGCCACGGCGGCTGTGCCTCCGTGCCGGATGGCGTGACCGAGGTTCTGGTTGTGGATATGGGCTGCGTGGGCGAGGGTTTGGAATGCAGCGAGCAGATGGTTTCCATCTGTGCCAAGGATTCCAGCGGCCCCTTCAGCCGCGATCTGGTCATTGCCCTTGCTCAGGCTGCCGAGCGCACCGGCGCAAGCTATGCGGTGGACGTCTATCCCCACTACAGCTCCGACGCAGCCACCACCCTCCGCTCCGGCCACGATGTAAGGCATGCGCTGATCGGCGCAGGCGTATATGCCAGCCATGGCTATGAGCGCAGCCACGTAAATGGCGTGGAGAACACGCTGAAGCTGCTGGCTGCCTACCTCGCCTGATTGATTCTGGCTCGCCATAAAACCAAATCATTTTCATATTCATATCATTTTCAAGGGCAGGCATGCTCCGCAGCAACGCGGGCATGCCTGTTTTTCCGCTTCATGCAACACTTATCCAACCCACGCTTGACGCATGCATTTTTTCACGCTATAATACCCATTAGAAGCATTCGAAGTTAAACTAAATTCATTCATATTCGAAACCAAACCAGCATGGAGGAATTATATGAACATACGCTTTACCGCCGACAGCACCTGTGATCTGAACCCAGCGCTTATCGAGCGCTATCAGGTAGAGATCATTCCGCTGCGCATCGAGCTGAACGGCAAGTATTACACCGACGGCGTGGATATCACCCCCGATGATATCCTCTCCAGCGTCAACGGCGGCTCCGAGCTACCCAAGACCTCTGCCATCAACGCCGCCGAATACCGCGAGGTTTTCCAGCGCCTGCTCAGGGACTGCGACGCCGTGATCCACTTCAACATCAGCTCCGATTTTTCCTCCTGTTATCAAAACGCCTGCATGGCTGCCGAGGGGCTGAAGGTTTATTGCATCGATTCCCGCAACCTCTCCTGCGGCATTGCCATGCTGCTGGCCGAGGCGGGCGACCGCGCTGCGGCGGGCATGGATGCAGAAGGCATCGTAAAGGAAGTAACTGCCATGACCGACAAGGTGGATGTTTCCTTCGTCGTGGATCGTCTGGATTATCTCTATAAGGGCGGCCGCTGCTCCATGCTCGCCATGCTGGGCGCTAACATGCTGCATATCCGTCCCTGCATCGAGGTCAAGAATGGCAAGATGGTGGTTGGCAGGAAGTATCGCGGCACCTATGAGCGCTGCCTGCGCCAGTACCTTGCCGACTGCTTCAAGACCAAGGAAAGCATCGATCCCCGCCGGGCAATCATCGCTCACACCGGCATCAGCCATACCGCTCTGGAAACCATACGCAGCATCGTCGCTGGTGAAATGGACTTTGCCGAGGTGCAGGAGGTGCGCGCCGGTTGCTCCATCACCAGTCACTGCGGCGAAAATACCTTCAGCATTATCCTGCTGCGCAGGTAGGGCGGCTAAAGGATCCTCTCCACGTTTTCGTGCGGAGGGTCTTTTTGTTGATCCACAATGCCATAACCCCGAATTATCATGCAGCATGGCGGCGCAGGCTTGATGTTTGCCCAGAGCTTTGCTATAATAGAAATATTCTACCCCTATAAGCTGCAAAATAGTATTCCAACGACTGCACATCGAAGGAGAAACCAAGCCATGAACCAGATAAGCAACCAAGCCGCCCTGCCCAAGCTGATCGTGGTAGGCGGCACCAACGCCTCGGGCAAGAGCGGTCTCGGCGTGGAGCTCGCCAAGCGCTTTGGCGGCGAGATCATTTCCGCCGATTCCCGACAGGTTTTCCGGGGCTTCAACCTCGGCAGCGGCAAGATCACCACGGATGAAATGCAGGGCGTGCCCCACCACCTGATCGACGTGTGCGATGCGGGCGATTTTTTCTCCATGCATGATTTTCAGCGCCTCGCTTACGCCGCCATTGAGGATATCCTCTCCCGCGGCAGGCTGCCCTTCATCGTGGGCGGCACTGGGCTGTACATCGCCTCCGTGACCGATGGCTACGTGATGAGCAACCACGCGCCCGACCTGCAATACCGCGATGAGCTGGAGAAGCTGACCACGCCTGAGCTGTATCAGATGCTGCTTGAAAAGGTTCCCGATGTAGAGGTGGACGCCAAGAACCGCAACCGCGTGATGCGCATGCTGGAAAAGCTGCACGCCGGGGATAGCCACCTGCCCCAGAGCCAGCCGCGCTACAGCAGCCTGAAGCTGGGCGTGTCATGGCCGAGGGAGATACTCAAGCAGCGCATTGACGAGCGTCTTCAGCGCCGCATGCAGCAGGGCATGGTGGACGAGGTTCGCCATTTGCTGCAAAGCGGTGCAAGCACGGAATTTATGTACAAGCTGGGGCTGGAGTACCGCTTCATCACCCAGTATATCACCGGCGAGATCCAGAGCGAGGAGGAGATGTGCCAGCAGCTTTCCCTCGCCATCAAGCGCTTTGCCAAGCGGCAGATGACGTGGTTCCGTCGGGAAAAGGACATGCACTGGCTGGATATGTCCGCCGATCCCCTCGCCGAAGCCTCCGCGCTAATCGAGGCGTTTCTGGCCGACGAGGGCTAATACAGCTTTCCAGCAGCAATCCTCAGTTTGACTTGGAGTTTTTTTGATACGGAGATGAATGTCATGAAGAAATACTGCATCGGCATCGATCTGGGCGCAACCAACACCAAGATCGGCCTCTTTGACGATGAAAGGCTCGTGACCTACCTTCAGGAATTTACCGACCCAGACGCCGAGCTGGATCGCCTGCTGGACTTCATCGAGGGCTTGGTACACAAGCTCTTGCAGCAGAACGATCTGGGCATGGATCAGCTCCAATGCGTGGGCGTAGCGATACCCGCCTATGTGGATCGCAGCAGCGGCATGATACCAAACTGCAACTACATCATGGCGTTTAACGATGCACCCCTTGCCCGCCTCCTTCAGGATCGACTGGGCGTACATGTCACCGTGGAAAACGACGCCAACGCCGCAGCCATCGCCGAGCATCGCTTCGGCGCAGGTCAGGGACAGGATAACATGATCTATGCTGCCCTCGCCACCGGCATTGGCGGCGGCCTCATCCTCAATGGCAAGCTCTTCCGCGGCATGCACGGCATGGCTGGCGAGATCGGCCACATGTTCATCTCCGATTCCATCGGCTACCCCTGCCCCTGCGGCGTGACCGGCTGCGTGCAATCCATCTCCTCCGGCGCCCACATGGCAAAGTACGCCACCGACCGCATCAAGGAGGGCGAGGACAGCGCCATCCTCAACTATGCAGGCACCCTCTCCAATATCGATATGGTTGCCGTGGGCAAGGCGCTGATGCGCAATGATCCGCTGGCGCTGGAGGTGGTCAACCGCGGTGCAGAGGCGCTCGGACGCATGTTCCACTCCCTGAACCAGATTTTCGATATCAATTTCTTCGTCTATGGCGGCGGCGTTGCCAAGCTGGGCAGCCGCTTCATTGATCGCATGATCGCCGCCTACCGCCATTATTCCCTGATGGATCAGCGCTACCCCGCCCAGTTCCTGCCCGCAGCCTTTGGCGATCGTGCGGGCATGTATGGCGCGGCGCTGCTGGCGCAGGAGGAAAGCCAGCCGCAGAGCTGATCCAACCAGCCCGACCAACCAAGCACAGGAGGTTTGCTGTGGGTCTTTTCTTCACCCCTTGGGATACGAGCCTGCACCCGGGCTTCTTTCCCCTGCCGCAGGTTGAGCGCGTGGCTATCCCCAACGCCCCCGCCTATCTGCACGGCATGCGGGCGCTGTTTTTAAGCGATATCCACCTGCGCCGCTGCGTAAGCGAAGCTAGGCTCGCCGCACTCATGGGCATGATTGCCGCGCAGCAGGCGGATCTCATCCTCCTCGGCGGCGATTATGCCGAAACGGACGACCAGTGCGCGCGCTTCTTTTCTGCCTTCCGCAGCATTTCCGCTCCCCTCGGCTGCTTTGGCGTGATCGGCAACAACGATGACCGGCGCACGCTCGCTGGTTACATGGCTGCTGCGGGCGTAAAGCTGCTGCTCAACCAGAGCGCGACGCTCGACCTGTCTGGCGGCAGGCTTCAAATTGGCGGCTGCGACGAATATAAATTTGGTTCGCCAGACAGCCAAGACCTCTTCACCAAAGATGGCTACCGCATCCTGCTGTCCCATTTTCCCATCCAGCCCGCCTGTGCGGCGGAGCTCATGCTCTCGGGTCACACCCACGGCGGGCAGCTGAACCTGCTGGGAATCACCCCCTATAGCCTCGGCTTCGAGCGCAGCCTCCGCCCGCTGGCCGTGCGGGGCAGGCATCGCCTCGGCGGCATGCAGCTGCTGATCTGCAATGGCGTGGGCGTCAGCCGCCTGCCCCTGCGCTTGGGCGCCAAGCCCCAGCTGCTGGCGATCGAATTTGGCTAGGCTGGCTGAGCAAAATTTGGCAGGATGTTCCGCCGCAAAACTTGCCCGAATGTATTGACATTCCCTCGCCGCAGGCATATAATATATCTTGTCGGCGGCAAGCGCCGCTTAAAGCTGAAGATATCCTGGGGTGTGCGTGTGTTTGTGCTTTTACCCACAGATTCAAAAAAGGATTCCGGGTCGATATTGCAGATGTCATGCCCTCGATTTTCGCTAGGGGAAGGCAGCAAGCAGTCGCAGGTCTCCGCCCTGCCTGAGCGGCGGGTGAAAAAGCAGAGATGTACGGCACTCTTGGGATATTTATGAGCATCCAACCGGGGTGCTCTATTTTTATTTTTGGGATGCTCTATTTTTTATTGTGAAGGGGAAGCATCTCTCCATCAAACCATACTTTCAAATCCATTCTGACAAAACCAAGGATATTTCCCTATCCAGCGAATATATAATGCCGTGATCGCGTTTCGGATCGCACTTCAGCCACAGGAGGAGCCTGCATGTCCACGCCAAACCTTCTCCGCAACCCAGCCGAGCACCGCATCGTGCGCATTGCTCTGGATCGCATCCTTCCCGGCCCCGGGCAGCCGCGCACAAGCTTTGACGAGGCTTCCATTGCCGATCTCGCCGCCTCCATCCGCCGCTTTGGTCTGCTCTCCCCGCTGCTGCTGCGCCGCAGGAGCGCCGATGAATATGAGCTGATCGCCGGCGAGCGCAGGCTGCGAGCATTAAGGCTGCTCGGCTGCACCGACGCTGAAGCCATCGTGCTGCGAGCCTACGACCGGGACTGTGCGCTCATTTCCCTCATCGAAAATCTTGAGCGGGAGGAGCTGCACTTTCTGGACGAGGCCGAGGCCTGCCGCCGCATCCTCAGCGAGCACGGGCTCACGCAGGAGGAGCTCGCCGCCGTGCTTTCCCGCAGCCCCTCCGCGCTGGCAAACCAGCTCCGGCTGCTTCGGCTGGATGCCGCCGTGCGCAGCCTCATCCGCAACTCCAGCCTCACGGAGCGGCATGCACGCGCCCTATTGAAGCTGGGGGATGGCAGCCTTCAGCTCCACCTTGCCGAGCTTGCCATCCAGAAAAAGTGGAGCGTGCGCCAGCTGGAGAGCCACATCGAAGCCCTGCTGCGCCAGAGCGCACCCCGCGAGGAGAAGCTATGCATTCGGGACAGGCGGCTGGTGATCAATGCCTTCCAAGCCACCCTCCGCCAGCTTCAGCGCCTCGGGGTGCAGGCAAGCAGCCGCGTGGAGAGCCGAGCGGACTCCTATGATATCATCTTCACCATCCGCAGCCAACCCTAGGCTGCAAAAAAGCGGCTCCTCCGCATGCCGCCAAGCATACGAAGGAGCCGCTCTGGAATATGCCGCATCTCTGCTCATGCCTCTGCCCGCCCTTTTAGGCAAGCCTTCGGCACGTTAGCGCACGCTGCCCTTGTTGATAAACTCACACACGGCGTCCAGCGCTTCATGCTCGTCAAAGCCATCAGCCATGATGGCGATCCTGCTTCCCCGGCGCAGATCCAACGAAAGTATGCCGATCAGCGAATCCACGCACAGCCGCACGTTGTCCTTTTCCAGATACACATTGGCGGCAAACTGGGAAGCTCGGTTGGCAAGCTGCGCGGCAAAATCCGGCGTGACCGACTGAGCCGCGCCAAATACCGTTTCCACTCTAACCATAACCCGCTTCCTCTCATAATTCTATTTCTTCCCCGCTACGAAGCTTCTGCGCGATCTCGCTCAACCTGCGCAGCCGCGCATTCACGCCCGACTTGCTCAGCGGCTTTTCCAATATCTCACCCAAGCCGCTCAGCGAGGTGGCTGCGTTGTTCATGCGCACCTCGGCAATCTCCCGCAGCGGCGCAGGCAGCTTCTCCAGCCCCAGCTGTTCATCTATGTATCGTATATCCGCAATCTGTTCAAGCGCGGTATTCATCGTGCGGTTGATATTGGAGCTATCGCAGTTGAGCTGCCGGTTGACGCGGTTGCTCACATCCTTCTTGATGCGAACATTCTGCATCGTCAGCACCGACTGGGACGCACCCATCAGCGTCAGCATGTCGGATACGTCGTCACTCTTCTTTAAGTATACCACAAACTTCGATTTTCTGCACGCCTTTTTTGCATCAATTTCATAATAATTGAGATTTTTTATTACGTAATCGGCAAGATCCTCCGTCGGCGCGGCTATTTCGATGTGGTAGGCGATCTCCGGGTTGGACATCGCGCCGCTGACCATGAAGGCGCTCTTGAGGAAGGTCTTCTTGCAGCAGGCATAGCTCACAAGCTTCTCCGGCGGGGCTGCACGCAAGCCAAAGGGAGCCTCCGGGTCGTAAAGCCCGCAAGCCTGCATCAGCTCCATGGAAGCCTCCTCCGGTATCACCAGCTGATAGCGGGTCATGCCCCGCAGGGAATCGCTGCGCAGGGTTCGTATCTGCGCCGTTATCTTGAAATAGCGCTTGAGCAGCTGGAAGTAATGCCGAACCACCGCAGCCTCCGCCGTGGTGATGGACAGCGCATAGCTAACCTCCCGCCCGAGGCGAAAGGACACGCCGCCGGAGGCCAGCAGCGCCGCAGCCAGCTCCGCTCGGGCGCAGCATGCATCTCCGCACAGCTCCCGCGCCAGCTCCGCCCGCACATTGGATGCAAAGGACATCTGCTCTCCCCTCCTCCTTGGTCGCTCCAGCCTGATTCTACCGCTCAATCCTCGCCCAGCATCCTCACCTCAGGCTCCAGCTGCACGCCGGTTTCCCGCTCGACCACTTCCTGCACATGCCGAAACAGCGCCTTGATCTCCGCCGCCGTGGCTCCGCCGGCATTCACAATAAAGCCCGCGTGCTTCTGGCTCACCTGTGCGCCACCGATGGAGAAGCCCTTCAGTCCGCACTGCTCGATCAGCGCACCTGCAAAGTAACCCTCCGGCCGCTTGAATGCCGATCCAGCGCTGGGCAGGTTCAGCGGCTGCTTCTCCCGCCTGCGTGCGTTCAGCTCCTTCATGCGCTCAAGTATGGCAGCCGGGTCGTCCTTTTTCAGCTGTAGCTGTGCTGAGAGCACCACGCCGCCCCTGCGCAGCGGCAGGGTGCTTCGGTAGCCCATCTCCATTTCGGCACAGCCAAGCTCGGCAAGCCTGCCATCCATCAGCACCCGTGCCGAAACCAGCACGTCGCTCATCTGCCCGCCGTAAGCGCCCGCGTTCATGGCGCAGCCGCCGCCCACGGAGCCGGGAATGCCGCTGGCAAACTCCAGTCCGCTCAGCCCAGCCTCCTGCGCCACAGCAGCCAGCCGCGTCAGCCGTGCGCCAGCCTGCGCATATATCCGCTCGCCGTCCACGCGAATCTCGCTGAAAGGCTCGCCCATCGCGATCACAAGCCCGCGTATGCCGCCGTCGCCAACCAGCAGGTTGGTTCCATTGCCAATCAGCGTAACGCCAATGTCCTCAGCCTCTGCCGCTGCCATTGCCTGCACAAGCTCCTCCTCGTTCGCCGGAAAAAACAGCGCGTCCGCCGCTCCACCCACGCGAAAGCTGGTGTGGTTGCTCATGGCTTCATTTTCAAATACACGCTCCGCAGCCATCGCCCGCAGCGCACTCACAAGTTTCTGCATATCCTCTTCTCCCGATCAGAAGTTAAAATAGATAAAGGGATTGTAGCCGTTCACGGCAATATAGCTTATGGAAACCAGCGTCAGCGCAACCAGAGCCACCGCGCCTATGATGCGCACGGCATTCTCATTGGCATGCAGCTTTCCAACGATGAAATCCCGCACCGGCAGACCGCAGATCATCGCCGCGCCAAAGAACACGCCGTACTCCCGCAGCAACACGCCGGTCACGCTGTTCCACAGCGCCGCGCCATTTGTACCCAGCAAGGAGCCGTACATCGTCCAAGCGTGGTGCAGATCGTCGCAGCGGATCATCACCGTCAGGAAAACCACCATCAGCATGGCATAAAAATGCCCCACCGGATGCTTCTCCATCCACCTGCCAAGACCGGTAAAGCGCTCGATGGCAAGCATCACAAAGAAGCCCAGCCCCCACAGCACGTATGTCCACGCCGCGCCGTGCCAAAGCCCCGTGCAGAACCAAACCACGAACATATTGAATACCAGCCTTGCCTTGCCCACGCGGCTGCCGCCCAGCGGCTTGTAAAGGTAATCCTGAAACCACGTGGTCATGGAGATATGCCAGCGCTTCCAGAAGCCAGCCACGGACTTTGCAATGAACGGGAAGCGGAAGTTTTCCAAAAAGTGGAAGCCAAACATGCGTCCAAGCCCGATCGCCATATCCGAATAGCCAGAAAAATCATAGTAAACCTGCATCAGGTAGGCCGCTGCGGCGATCCAAGCGCCCGCCACCGACAGCTCCGCCTGCTCCAAACCAAACAAGGTATCCACAAGCAGACCCAGATTATTCGCCAGCAGCGTCTTTTTGCAGAAGCCCAGCAGGAAGCGATGCACGCCCGCCGTGAAGTCCACCCAGTTTTCCTTCCTGCCCTCAATCTCGTCCGCCACCGTCTGGTAGCGCACGATGGGACCGGCAATGAGCTGCGGAAAGAAGGATACATACAGGCATACGTTCACAAAGCTCCTCTGCACCTTGCCATCGTCCCGATATACATCGATCACATAGCTCATCGCCTGAAAGGTGAAGAAGGATATGCCGATGGGCAGCGCGATCTCTGGCACCGGGAAGGACAGGTTAAACCAATCGTTGATGTTGCCAAGCAGCCAACTAAGATACTTGTACACGCCCAGCAGCCCGAGGTTCATCACCACGCTCAGCACCAGCGCCAATTTGGCTCTGCCCTGCTCCGGCTTCTGCTTCTCATGATCGATCCACAGCGCCAGCAGCCAGTTCATGGCGATGGACGCGATCATGATAAACACAAACTTCGGCTGACCCCATGCATAAAAGCCCAGCGACATCAGCATGAGGAAGAGGTTGCTCCACCTCCGCCAGCGCATCAGCAGCGCATAACCAACCAGCGTGATGGTCAGAAAGAAATACAGAAATACATTGCTGGAAAAAACCATGTAATGCTCCTTTTGGGCATGCCCCTTTTGATCTATCCGCAGCCCATAGCCACGGCAGCATAGCAGAATAAACCAAGAATATTATAGCATATCGACCCTTCCCTTGCAAGGTAAAGCCACGCTTTGAACATAGAAAAGGCACCAGCCGATTGCTCGGTTGGTGCCTCTGTGATTTTTGAATTAGCCCAGGATCTTGGTAACAACGCCGGAACCTACGGTGCGGCCGCCTTCACGGATAGCGAAACGCAGACCTTCTTCGCAGGCGATGGGGGTGATCAGGGTGATCTCCATGTCGATGTTGTCGCCAGGCATTACCA
>CAYWLE010000027.1:0-1393 GCA_964458825.1 uncultured Oscillospiraceae bacterium
TCATCAACGAAAACGGCTATGCAGTCGAAACGCTGGAACCGATCTGCCCGCCCGTATGGGCATACTTCCGCCATCTGTCCGGCAGGGAGTATTACGCAGCCAACGCCGAACATATGCAGGAAGAAGTGCTGTTTCAGGTGAACTACCGGGCAGGGCTTGATACTACCCATATGATACGGTACAACGGCGTTTTGTGGGATATAACACGGGTGGACACGTTCGAGGGGTACAAAGCGGACTTGAAGCTGTATTGCAGGCGCAGGGCATAATAATGATTGCCCTGCCTTGTTTTCATTGTTTTGCTGTGGTATAATGCAAATTGGATATGTATACAGGGACGGCGTTCCCTGTTTGCGATAAATGGAGGGCGGTACTATGGCGGGTAACAGCAACTTGCACGATTCCGCAAAGAATAAGCAGGATGAGTTTTATACGCAGCTTTCTTTGATTGAAAGCGAATTGAAGCATTACAAAGCGCATTTTAAGGGAAAAATCGTCCTTTGTAATTGTGATGACCCTTATGAAAGCAACTTTTTCAAGTATTTTGCCATGAATTTCAATGTGCTGGGCTTGAAAAAGCTTATCACAACTTGTTATGCAACTTCACCGATGGTTGGAAGTGAACTGGGATATTATGTTTCCCCTGTCGGGCAGCTATCGTTTCTTGAAATGCCTAACTCTACACCTGCCAATCAGGCTAAACGTCCCTATAAAGTGGAAATCACTGAGGTAAAAGACGAAACGGGCGACGGTCGAACCGGGCTTGCCGATGTTGAATATTTGATGCGCAATAAAAAGAACGTCATGACGTTGTTGGAAGGTGACGGAGATTTCCGCAGCAGTGAATGCGTCGATTTATTGAAGCAGGCAGACATTGTTGTAACAAATCCGCCTTTTTCTTTGTTTCGGGAATATGTAGCACTGCTTGAGCAATTCAAGAAACGGTATATTATCATTGGTAACATGAATGCAGTCACCTACAAGGAAATCTTTCCAATGATTGCCGAAAACCGTCTTTGGTTAGGCTATAATAGCGGGCATTTTTGGTTCAAAGTCCCCGACACCTATGAAGAAAAGAAAACGGACTTCAAAATTGATGAAAATGGGCAGAAATGGCGGCGAATGGGCAATATTTGTTGGTTTACCAATATGGATATAGAGAAACGCCATGAAAACATGACGCTGTTCCGCAATTATACGCCCGACGCATATCCGCATTATGACAACTATGATGCCATCAATGTTGATAGAACGGTAGATATTCCCTGTGATTATTTTGGTGTCATGGGAGTACCCATAACTTTCTTATCTCAATACAATCCCGATCAGTTTGAAATTGTTGCTTTCAGAAAGGGCGATGATGGAAAAGATTTAGTCTATTCATTCCCAGATT
>CAYWLE010000027.1:1493-14663 GCA_964458825.1 uncultured Oscillospiraceae bacterium
GGCGGACGGTGCGCCCGTACTTCCGCGTACTCATCAAGCGTTGCATACCGACACCCCGCAGCTAATGGCGAACGTGCCTATGTTCATGGTGAACGGAAATACGCAAGAATGCTTATTCGACGACGTAATCAGACCGATTGTTAACGGAAAGAAGTTGTACCGTCGCATAACAATAAGGAGGCGGCAAGATGCAAATCAAGCTCCATGAAATACCTGTGCGTGATGTAGTCGCAGGATATAGGGACAGCGAAGAAAACGGAGTTGTCGGCTATAATGGCAAATTAAATATCCGACCTGCTTTTCAACGTGAATTTATCTATAAGGATAAGCAACGTGATGAAGTTATCAAAACCATCACAAAGGGCTTTCCGCTAAACGTCATGTATTGGGTGAAAAGCGATGACGGGAATTTTGAATTACTGGATGGACAGCAACGAACCATCAGTATTTGCCAATATATCACCGGGGATTTTTCCGTCAATCACATGGGTTTTGCCAACCTAACGCAAACAGAGCAAAATCAGATTCTTGATTACCCTCTTATGATCTATATTTGCGAGGGTACAGACAAAGAAAAGCTGGACTGGTTCAAAATCATCAACATTGCAGGTGAACAGTTGACCGCACAGGAACTGCGTAATGCAATCTATACAGGCGAGTGGCTAACCGAAGCAAAGAAGTATTTCAGCAAAACACAATGCCCGGCTTATATGATTGCAGGTGATTATCTAAGCGGCAGCGCAATTCGACAGAACTACCTTGAAACTGCGCTCAAATGGATTGCCACCCGTGACGGTATCGAAATTGAGGATTATATGGCGCAGCACCAGCATGATACCAACTGCAATGAACTGTGGCTGTATTTCCAGACCGTCATCAATTGGGTGAAGGTTACTTTCCCAACCTACCGTAAAAAGCAGATGCAGGGGCTTGATTGGGGCATTTACTATAACAAGTACGGCACGGGCAAATATGACCCGAAAGCCCTTGAAAAGCAGATTGCCGCATTACTTGATGATGAAGATGTTTCCAATCAGAAGGGTATCTATGAATACCTGCTTGACGGAAATGAGCGGCATTTGAACATTCGTGCATTCAGTCCGAAAATGGCGCGGACGGCCTACGAACGACAAAAGGGTATCTGCCCGAAATGTAAGAAGCATTTTGCGATTGAAGAAATGCAGGCAGACCATATTACCCCGTGGAGCAAGGGCGGCAAGACCGTTCCTGAAAACTGTCAGATGTTGTGTGCGGATTGCAACAGGCGCAAGAGCGATGTTTGATGTTTTCTACCCTTTGTTTTACCCTTTACAGCTCAATAAAGGGTAAAATTAGGTTGAACGCAGAATAACAAAACGCTATATATTGTGTTTAAATCAGAGTAAAAGACACAATATATGGCGTAGTTGCTGAATGACATTGAATTCAAGTCCTGTTTCCCGCACCAAGTCCTTGAAGGCATTATGCTTTCAAGGACTTTTTCTATACAAAAAACGAAAACCAGCATGCCTGCTCGTCTACATCTGCCATTGACGACAGGGAGGCGGGCAGGCATTGCTTCACCACGGCTTCAGCACGCGCAGGGCAAGGCTGGCTATGCGGTAGAAGGGAGTTTCCAGTTCTTTGGCGGCGGTTTTGAGCATTTCACGAATGGGGATGCCCTGCGGGCAATGGCGCTCACACCTGCCGCAGCCGATGCAACGGGAGGCGCTGCCGGGGGTTTTCTTCAGCGCAGTGACCTGCCAATATTCCTTCCGAGCCTTTTTCCTTCCCTCCAGCGCGGTTTCATTCAGGCAGCGGAAGCTGCCGGGGATATCCACGCCCTGCGGGCAGGGCATGCAATAGCCGCAGCCGGTGCAGCCAACGCGCACGCTGGCGTTGATCTCCCTGCGAACGGCGTCGATGAGCTGCCGATCTGCCTCGCCAAAGCAACCAATGCTGGCTTGGCTTGCCAGACGCAGGTTCTCCTGAACCATAGCCATGCTATTCATGCCGGAGAGTACGCAGCTCACGCCTGCCTGATCCCACAGCCAATTCAGACCCCAGCCCGCGGCGCTCCAGCTGCGGGGATGGTTCGCCATCATATCAAGCGCCGCTTGGGGCAGCATATTCACCAGCCTGCCGCCCCGCAGCGGCTCCATTATGATCAGCGGTATGCCCCTTTCCCGTGCGGCCTCCAGACCGCGCCTGCCAGCCTGACTATTTTCATCCATGTAATTATACTGGATCTGGCAGAAGTCCCAATCGTAGGCGGAGAGCAGCTGCAAGAACATAGCCGTATTGCCATGGAAGGAGAAGCCGATGTGGCGTATCTCCCCCGCCGCCTTCTTCTGGGCGATCCACTCCCGGATGCCCATGTCCTCCAGCTTGCGCCACTGGGCAATATCGGTAAGCATGTGCATGAGGTAATAATCGATATAGCCGGTGCGCAGGCGGGCAAGCTCCTCGCGGAACAGCTTTTCCGCAGCGCCGATGCTCCTTATCAGGTACTGCGGCAGCTTGGTGGCGAGGTAGACCCGGCTGCGTGCATCATACTTCTCCAGAATTTTGCCCAGGGCGGCCTCGTTGCCGGCGTAGATATAGGCGGTATCGAGGTAATTCACGCCGCCGTCGATGGCGGTCATCAGCTCCTGCCCCGCCTTGTCCAGATCCACAGCGCCGCCCTTTTTCGCGAAGCGCATGCAGCCGTAGCCCAGCACGGAGAGCATATCCCCGCCCGCGCCGGGACGATAGCGCATATTTTCATTCAAAACCATAGGCCAGCCTCCCTGAGCAGCTTAACCATGGAAGAAGCGCATGCGATGGTGGGAATTTGCCACATCAAAGCCATGCACCCAGTCCGAGCGGCGATAATAGATCAGGAAGATCACCGAGCTTATGAACCAAGTGACCGGATAGGCGCTGAAGAGCAGCCGGATATCATGCACGACATGCATGCCGACGGTGATATAGATCACGCGGAACACGCACCACACCGCCAGCATAACGCCCATGGGAACCACCGCCCGGCCTGCGCCGCGGCAGATGCTGGCGATGGCATGGGAGAAGGCAAGCAGGAAGAAGAACAGGTTCTCCACCCGGGACTGGGTGGATGCGATTTGGATAACCACGGGATCGCTATTGAAGAGGCGCACCAGCATCGGTATGCACCACACCAGCAGCAGACCGATGGCTTCCGCCACGATGATCGTCGCGCCGATGCCAAAGGCGGCTCCCTTCTTGGCGCGCTCATATTCCTTTGCGCCAAGGTTCTGGCTGACGAAGGTGGTCAGCGCCATGGTAAAGCTCATGATGGGCAGCATTGCAAAGCCCTGAAGCTTGGCATACACGCCGCAGGCAGCGATGGCGTCGGAGCCAAAGGAATTGATATTGCTCTGCACGGTGACGTTGCCGATGGAGATCACGGAATTTTGTATGCCGGTGGGCAGACCCACGCGCAGGGTTTCCCGAAATAGCTCGCGATCAAAGCGTATATCCCGCAGCCGAAGCTGATAGACCGTGCCGGGCTTGCGCAGGTAGAGGTAGCACAAAAGCGCACTGATGACCTGCGAGATGGAGGTTGCCGCCGCAGCCGAGCCAACGCCCCAGCCAAAGCCGCCGATGAAGAGCAGATCCAGCACCACATTCAGCGCCGAGGAGAGCAGCAGATAGTACAGCGGCCGCCGGCTATCGCCCAGCGCGTTCATGATGCCGGTGAATACATTATAGAGCATCATGGGTATCGCGCCATAGAAATAGGTGCGGAAATAGGAGATGGAATTATCGATCACATCCTCGGTGGTACCCATCCAGCGCAGCATAATCGGCGAGAGGAACACGCCCACGAAGGTCATGATAACGCCGCTGACCAAGCCAAACGCCACGGCGGTATGCACCGCTCGGGAAACAGTATCATGTTCCTCCGCGCCGAAATAGCGGGAGATGACCACGCCTGCGCCCAGCGCGATGCCGATCATCAGGCTGGTGAAGAGCTGCAAGAGCGAGGCGGAGGAGCTGACCGCCGCCAGCGCCTGCTTGCCCAGCAGGTTGCCCACGATGATCGAGTCCGCAGCGCTATAGAGCTGCTGAAACAGCTGGCTGAAGAATATGGGGATCGCAAAGGAAACCAGAACCCGCCGCACATTGCCCGTGGTCATGTTGATCGTGCCCTTCTGCATATGTAAAAAACCTTCCCTTCCCGCTGGAAATGAATACTCCTGCCGCAAGCCGCAAGCGAGGTATCTAAATCAAGGTATCCAAATCAGATAAACTGTGCAAATATCGATGCGCCGACCACCGTCATTACGCCGGCAACCACGATGGACAGGCTGCTCATGGCTCCCTCAGTCTCCCCCATCTCCATGGCGCGGGAGGTGCCAAAGGCATGGGCGGCGGTTCCGATGGCCACGCCCTTGGCGATGGGGTGGCTTACCCTTATCAGCCGCAGGAAGCCCTCGGCAAATATGTTGCCCAGAATGCCCGTTACGATGATCGTCGCCATGGCGATATCAGGATAGCCGCCCAGCTCCTCCGCCAGAGCCATGCCGATGGCTGAGGTGACGGACTTGGGCAGAAAGGTTACATACTGCGCATGGCTCAGCCCGAAAACCAAGGCGAGAAGCAGCACGCAGCCAAGGCTCGCCAGCACGCCCGAAAGCACGCCGAGCAGGATGGCTCTGTGGTTGCCCTTGAGCAGGCTGAGCTGCCGATAGAGCGGTATGGCAAGGCAGACCGTCGCCGGGGTCAGCAGGTAGCTCAGGTGCTGGGCGCTGGCATTATAGACCTGATAATCAATGCCCGTGAGCGCAAGCACGGCGATGCAGATCACCGTGGATATCAGCAGCGGGTTGCACAGCGGGCTTCGAAAGCGCCGCTGGAGCCGCACGCCCAGATAATAGCTGCCGAGGCTCAGCAGGATGCCAAAATATGCCGAATTGGTAAGCAGCTGCTTCATTTGCGTTCCTCCCTGCCCTTTTCCCGGCGCAGCAGCGCCTGCGTGACCCGACCTGCCACGCCCATCACCACGAAGGTGCTTATCAGAACGATGGCGGCCAGCGGCAGCAGCATGCCCCGCAGCACAGCCCAGTTATTCATCAGCCCCACCGCATAGGGAATGAACATCACCGGCATGATATCGATCAGAAAGCGGCCGGTGGAATACATCTCCTCCGCAGGAAACAGCCCGACGGCAAGCCCGGCAAGCATCAGCACAAGCCCATACACACTGCCCGGTATGGGCAGCGGCAGCAGGGCGTTGAGTGCCTCGCCCAAAAAGGATACCGCCAGTATAACGCTAAAGCGATAGACATGCTTCACTTGGATCGCCTTCCTTGAATCCTATCTTTATCCTTATTTAGGAGAACCAGCCTGAGAGAGGGGGGAGCGGCTCCCCCGCTCAATCGCTTGAATTGCACAGCATGAGCACCATGCCCAGCTCGCCGCGCCAGTCGCCATCAGGATCCTCTGCCTCGAGAATCGCTTGCAGGCGGGCGGCCATCTCCGCGCCCTGCTCCTGCTTGCGATGCAGGTAGGGAGCGCGATCATCAAAGACGCCGGAGGTCAGCAGCGCCATGCAGCGCCCCAGCATGCCCAGCACCTCCCGGGCGGGCAGGCTGCGCTGGCGGATATGGCGGTCGATGCGCTGGAGCACGCGGTCGGCAAGGTCGTCCAGCGCATATTCGCCGATCAGACCGAGCAGATCATCCAGCACCTCGGCGTCGCGGTCGAAGCGCAGCATGAGCGCCTGCGCCTGCTCCCGCAGCCAGCGGTTCTCCACGGAGCTATCCACGCCGCAGGCAAGGTACTCCTCCATAAGGCCCTCTTGGGCGATGCGGCGGCGGCTGCAAGCACAATCGAAGAATATCTCCCGGGCGCGAGGCTCCCGATCCTCCATGTGCAGGTTTGGCTGCGGCTGCTGATCCTCTTCAGCCTCGCCGCTATCCTGCGGGGCATAGGCAGCATAGGGGTTATTGGCAGTATTGGCATTATAGGCATTGTAGGCTGCGCCATTCTGCTGCGCCTGACCCGCCTGATAGGCGCTCTGCCAGCCCTCCTGCACATCGGCAAAGAAGGCGCAGACAGCCACCTGCATGTAGGCGGAGAGGAAAACCTCGCCCACGATGGTTGCAAGCCCGCCGAGGCAAGCCAGAGCGATGGTTACTGCGATGGGGAGCTGGGTAAGCAGCGCGGCGCTCAGACCGATGGAGGAGGGCAGCGCGCACAGCAGCGACCAGCCAATGAAGCTCAGCTCCAGCGTGAACATGCGCATCTTGTTGCCGCGCATATATGCCTTACTGCGCTTGATCGCCTCGAAGGGGGAAAGGGAGGGATCCTGCATCAGGAAGTATTCCGCCATGGCATAGCGATAGGAGGCGATGATACCCGGGATCACCAGCAGCAGCGACCAGAGGTTAACCAGCAGCGAACTCAAAAGCTTCAGACCCACCGCCCGCCAATAGACGCCCTTGGGAAAGAGCATGCCCACCCGCGGCTTTTCACCCTCCAGCACAGCCTGACAGACCCGGAAGGAGCCCACGCGCACCAGCGCGCCCACGAAGATGGATACCAAGCTCACCGCGATCATCACAGCCATCGCCACGCCGAATATGGTGCGATAGGCTTCAAGGCTTATGCCCACGCTCTGGAGCGAGGAATTATAATCGAGGTTTCCCTCCACATCCACCGAGCCGATGCCTGCGGACGCGCCCAGCAGGGCAGCAAGCAGCAGTATAAGCCCCGTGCGCAACCAGCGACCCTTCAGCGCCGTGCGGGCAAGCTTACGAAAATCCGATGCGTTTCGCATCAGAAGCACCTCCTTTTTAGAACGGGCAAATTTGCTTTTATTGGCTTGGAACGAGCGCTCAGGACAGCTTGAAGCTCGTCCAGATATCCTGATACAGGCTCTCGTCCGCACCCAGATCCTGCACATATTCGCGGGTAGCGAGCAGCTCAGAGGGGATATTCAGGCAATCCATCTCGGCATAGGCAGGATCGATCAGCTCGGCGGCTGCGGCATTGGGATTGATGTAGCACTGCCACTCCGCCACAGCCTTGGCGATCTCCGGGCGCAGGTAGAAGTTCATGAAGGCATGGGCGTTCTCCGGGTGCTGTGCGCCGGCGGGGATCACGATGCTATCAATGCCAAAGCCAATGCCCTCGGAGGGATAGACGCACCTGAGATCAGGATTATCGAAGATGTTGAACACAGCATAGGGGGTAAAGAGGTAGGCTGCCTTCACCTCGCCCTTGGCAAGGTAGAAGTAGCTCAGGTCATAATCCAGCACGCGGATATTGGGCTTGAGGGCAACCAGCCTCTCATAGGCCTGCGCAAGCTCGGCTTCATCGGTGGTATTATAGGAATAGCCCAGCATCTTCAGCGTTTCGCCAATCATGACCCGGGCGTCGTCCAGCAGCCACAGGCTATCGGCAAACTGCTCGTCCCACAGGTCGGCAAAGGAGCTGATCTCCCCCTCCACCTGAGAGGGATCATACACGATCACCGGGCTGCCGGCGGTGTAGGGCATGGAATATACGTTGTCTGGGTCAAAGTACTGGTTGAGGAAGGCTGGATCGAGGTTAGACCAGTTGGTGAGCCTCTCCTTATCCAGCGGCAGCAGCTTGCCCGCCTTGCGCAGGGTGCTGACGGCATAATCGCTGGCGAGGATGATATCATAGTCCTGCACGTCCCCCGCCTGCATCTTCACCAGCATCTCCTCATTGCTGGCAAATACGGAGTAATTGACCTGTATGCCTGTCTCCTCCTCAAACTGGGCAAGGGTGGCTTCATCGAAGTAGCCCTCCCAAGTAAATACATTGAGCAGCTTCTCCTCCTCGGCAAGCGCCGCCCAGCAGGGCAGCAGCACCAGCGCCAACAGGATGCAAATACATTTCTTCATTTTCCTTACACCTCCATGGATATTGATTATTTGGTTTGGTTATTTTGTTTGGTTATTTTGCCTGCGGGCAGGCTTGAGCACCAGCGCGCCCATCAGCATGAAGGCTGCAACCAGCATCAGCGTGCTCAGCGCATTTACCTGAAGCGATACGCCGGTCTTGACCGAGGAATACACCTTCAGCGGCAGGGTATTGATATTCGAGCCGGTGACGAAGAAGCTGATGACGAAATCATCCATGCTCATGGCGAAGGCAAGCATGCCGCCGGAGAGCACGCCGGGCAGCAGCTGCGGCAGGAGCACCCGAAGGAAGGTCTGCGCAGGGGACGCGCCCAGATCGCGGGAGGCGGATATGAGGCTATCGTCCATGCCCGCAAGCCTGCCCTTGACCAGCATGTACACATAGGGCGTACAGAAGGTGACGTGACCCAGCACCAGCGTGCCCATGCCCAGCTTCAGCCCCGCGGCGGTGAACATGGTGAGAAACGCCACGCCGAGGATGATCTCCGGGATCATTACCGGCAGCATCACGCCCGTTTCGAACAGGCTCAATATTCTGCCGCGCCGCTTTGCCATGCCGATGGCGCCGAGGGTGCCGATCAGCATCGCCGCGCCGCAGCTCATGGCCGCGAGAATCAGGCTATTGCCCAGCGCCTCCGCAAGACCCTTGGTATCCCGCAGGAGCGCCCGATAATATTGCAGGGAAAAGCCGGTAAACTCATTGGGAAAGCGGCCCGCATTGGCATTGAAGGAATAGAGCGCCACCACGATCACCGGCAGGTACATCAGTAACAGAACCAGCGCCAGATAGACCCTTGCGCCGACATTTAAGCCTTTTTTCATATTATCACCCGATCACCGCAGTTACATCAGCGTCATATCCGACTGTCGGCCGCCCAGCCTGCGGTATATGGCCATCACGAGCGCGGTGATCGCCAGCAGCACCGCCGCCAGCGCCGCCGCAAATGGCCAGTCCCGGCTCTTGAGCAGCTGATCCCGCACCACGCTGCCGATGAGGATATCCTCCGCGCCGCCCAGCAGATCGCTGATGAAAAACAGCGCCAGACTCGGCACGAAAACCAGCACGCAGCCAGCCAGCAGGCCAGCCTTGGTAAGCGGCAACTCCACCGTGAGAAACACCCGCCACGGCCTTGCACCCAGATCCCGTCCGGCGTCGATGAGGCTGCGATCCAGCTTCTCCGCGCTGGAATAGACGGGCAATATCATAAACGGCAGCAGCGCATATACCATGCCCAGCACCACCGCTCCACGGGTATTGAGCAGCTTGAGCGGTCTTTCGATAATGCCCAGCAGCATCAGCAGGGAATTGATGGCTCCATCGCCCGTCAGCAGCATGCGCCAGCCATAGATGCGCACCAGCGCGTTTGTCCAAAATGGCACGATCACCAGCAGCATCAGCATCGGCCGCAGCCGCTTCCCTGCCCGCGCCATCAGGCAGCCGAAGGGATAGCCCAGCGCCGCGCAGATCAGCGTGGTTTCCGCGCCCAGCAGGAGGCTCTGGCGTATGATCCTCCAGTAGCCCGGCTGGGCAAGCTTTTTATAGTTCTCCAGCGTAAATTCCAGCATCGCGCCGCCGCCATTGGGATCGCGCTTCAAAAAGCTCAGCACGATGATATAGCCGATCGCGCCGCCCACCAGCACCAGCGTCCAGATCAGCAGCGGCAGGCTCAGCCAGAGCGACCTATTCCTTTTCAATGCAGCCGCCTCCTTATGCACGAACCACGGGAGCCTCGTCCACATTCCAGCTGAGGTAGACCTTCGCGCCCACCTCGCCCTGCGCACGCTCCCCGCTGCCGCAGATGGCAAGTATATCGCAGCCATTTTTCAGGCGGATGGTTGCCCGCATGGCTCCGCCGGCATAGCGGCGCTCCACGAGGGTACCCTCCAGCGCACAGCTGCCCAGCCGCTGGGTGGAGAAGCTCAGCCGCTCTGTGCGCAGGCAGAGGCAGACCTTGTCGCCCGCCTTGGCATCAAACTCCGCCCCACGCGCAGGAATGCGCTCGCCAGCGTATTCCAGCAGCAGACCATCCTGCCGAGCCTCCGCCACGCGGCAGGAAAGCAGGTTGGTCTGCCCGATAAACTCCGCGGCAAAGCGGGTGGCTGGATGCTCATAAACCTGCTGCGGCGTGCCAGCCTGCTCGAAGCGTCCGTCGCGCATCAGGGCGATGCGGTCGGACATGTTCAGCGCCTCCTCCTGATCGTGGGTGATGTAGACAAAGGCGATGCCCAGCCGCTTCTGTATTTCCTTGAGCTCAACCTGCATCTGCCTACGCAGCTTGAGATCCAGCGCGCCCAGCGGCTCATCCAGCAGCAGAAGCTGCGGCTGCAATATCACCGCCCGGGCGATGGCGACCCGCTGGCACTGCCCGCCGGACAGCTCCGAGGGCATGCGCCTTTCGAAGCCCTCCAGTTGCACCAGACGCAGCATTTCCTCCACGCGGCTCCTCCACTCCGGCCGGCGCATGCCACGCACCCGCAGACCATAGGAGATGTTTTTTTCCACATTCATATGGGGAAAGAGGGCGTAATTCTGAAACACGGTATTGATGCTGCGCTTCTCAGGGGCAAGGGAGGTAATATCCCTGCCCTCCAGCTCGACGCGGCCGGTATCCGGCTCCAGCAGCCCGGCAAGGATGCGCAGGGTAGTGGTCTTTCCGCAGCCGGAGGGACCGAGCAGCGTGACAAACTCGCCCTTTTTTACCTCCAGATCCACGCCCCGCAGCACCTGCGTGCCGCCAAAGGACTTTTCCAGCTTCTCCGCTCGCAGCAATATTTCCGACATAAGCCTCCGCCATCCTTTTGCTTCCAAGGCAGGCTGGTTCTGCAGGGCTGCCGGGAACCGCCCCGCGCAGGCAAAGCCAGCCTGACATTTTTCCACTTTAATCATACATGAACAGCCGCTCCACCGCAAGCCCCCATGCATATCTTTTAACAGAAACACCCTCCCCTTGCGCAGGGCGGGAAAAGCATGTATAATGTGGACGGGAAGCACAGCCTACAGCAGCATTTTTTCGCATATAGATAAACCCGCTTGGAAAGGAAGAAACGCAACATGGCCAGCGTAACCGCGATCATACTTACCCGAAACGAAGAAAAGAACATAGGCGACTGTCTGGATTCCATCGCAGGCTTTGCCAGCCGCGCAGTGGTTGTGGACTGCGGCAGCAGCGACCGCACTGTGGACATCGCCCATGAGAAGGCTGCGGACGTATACGTTCACGAGTTTACCTATTACGCCGCCCAGTTCAACTGGGCGATCGACAGCTGCGATATAAAGACCGACTGGATCCTGCGCATCGACGCCGACGAGCGGCTGACCCCCGCGCTGGTGCAGGAGGCCGAGGCGATCATCGCCTCCCCCGAGGCCGTGAGCGGCGACCTGAACGGCGTGGTGATGGAGGCGGACTACATCTTCCTGAACCGCAGCATCAAATATGGCTTGCACAAGAAGCGGCGGGTCATGCTCTTCAAGCGCGGCATAGGTCGCATTGAGGATCGCCGTCGGGACGCGCATTCCGTGATCTCCTGCGGCGTGACCAAGGCATGCAAAAACCGCTTCATCCATCGGGATTTTAAGGATCTGGATTCCTACATCCGCCGCTACAACTGGTATGCCACCCGGGAGATGCAGGATTGGCTGGACTTCAAAAACGGCGCCTCGCAGGAGATCAACGCCGGCGCGGAGATCGCCCGCAACCGCAAAAACAAGTTTGGCATCTATTATCGCGCGCCCCGCTTCTTCCGGGCGTGGCTGTGGTTTTTCTACAATTATATTTTCCGCCTTGGCTTCTTGGATGGTCGGGAGGGCTTCCTCTATCTCTACTTCGAGTGCTACTGGTATCGCATGCTGGTGGATGCAAAGATATTTGAGCACGAGGTGATGCAGACCCCGCTGGAGGAGCTGAAGGCGCTGGACTAGGCTCGGCAGGGTGCTTGGCTGACAATTCAAACCTGAAATTGATGCTTTCGTGCAGAACCGCTTCCCTTTAAGCGCGCTTTCTGCTATGATAGGCTTGAACGACAGGGCGAACGCCCGGGCAAAATATGAAGGGAGGAAGCTCCTATGGGAGAATTGCTGTTCAGCCATCCCATCGCGCTGGTTGCACTGGTCGTCGGCTATGTGCTGCTGGTGGTGGAGATGTGCATCCCCGGCTTCGGCGTGCCGGGCGTGCTGGGCGCCATCCTATCGGTGCTGGGCGTAATCGCCATGCAGCCCTCGCCCATGCAGGCGCTGCTGGTTGTGGCGGTGTTTGTGGCGCTGCTGCTGATCGCGCTGGCGATATGCATGCGCTCGGCTGCAAAGGGCAGGCTATCCAAATCGCGGCTGGTGCTCAACGAGGTCGCCACCCAGCCAAGCAGCCATGAGGGCGACGATATGAGCTACTTCATCGGCAGGACGGGCGTCGCCCATACCCCGCTGCGGCCCGCAGGCATCGCCGAATTTGACGGCGTGAAGCTGAGCGTGGTTTCCGGCGGAGATTTCGTGGAAAGGGATGTTCCCGTGCGCGTTGAGCGCGTGGAGGGCAGGCACATCATCGTATCTGCCATCGAAAAATAAGCCCGCTTCCCTCGGTCGGGCGTCCCCAAAATCAGCAATCATACAGTATGGAGGTTTTCAAAAATGCTTGAGCTGGACGTAATTCTTTTCTTTATACTGGCAATCGTCCTTGTGGTGCTGCTGGTAATGTTCTTCCGCTTCTTTCCCATCGGGCTGTGGATCTCCGCGGCTGCATCGGGCGTGCGGATATCGATCTTTTCCATGGTTGGCATGCGCTTCCGCAGGATCAACCCCAGCAATGTGGTTCTGCCAATGATTAAGGCAACCAAGGCTGGTCTGCACGTGAACATGAACGAGCTTGAAGCCCACCTGCTGGCGGGCGGCAGCGTGGATCGGGTGGTGGACGCATTGATCGCCGCCCAGAGCGCCCAGATACCGCTGGAATTTGAACAGAGCAGAGCCATTGATCTGGCTGGCCGCGACGTGCTGGAAGCGGTGAAGATGTCCGTCAACCCCAAGGTGATCGAAACGCCGGTGGTTGCCGCCATCGCCAAGGACGGCATTGAGCTGCGCGCCAAGGCACGGGTCACTGTGCGCGCCAATATCTCCCGGCTGGTTGGCGGCGCAGGCGAGGAAACCATCATCGCCCGCGTAGGCGAGGGCATCGTCACCACCGTAGGTTCCTCCGAGACCCACAAGGCCGTGCTGGAAAACCCGGATTCCATCAGCCGCACCGTGCTGAGCAAGGGTCTGGACGCAGGCACCGCCTATGAGATACTC
>CAYWLE010000028.1:0-4343 GCA_964458825.1 uncultured Oscillospiraceae bacterium
GGGGGGCGTTGGTTGCTATGGATGAGCGCAGGTTTTTGGTCAATGGCTTCGAGGTATGCGCGGCATTTGCCGAGGCGGACAGGGACGGCGTGTTTATACCGCTTCTAAGGCGGCTCACAGCCCTTCAGCGGGAGCTGGGGCGTCGCATCGCAGTCTTCCTTGCAGCGCCTCCTGCGGCGGGCAAGAGCACGCTGTGCTGCTATCTGGAGGCGCTCAGCCGGGAGATAGAGTTTCTTGCACCGGTGCAGTGCGTGGGTATCGATGGCTTCCACTATCACCAATCCTATCTGGATAGCCATAGCGTCTGCCTGCATGGCGAAGTAAAGCCGCTCGCCCGCATCAAGGGTGCGCCGGAGACCTACGATGTGGAGAAGCTCCGCCGCCTGCTCTCGCAGCTGAACCAGCCGGGGCAGCTCTGGCCGCTGTATGACCGCCGCATCCACGATCCTGTGGAGAACGCCGTGGAGATTCGGGAGGATATCCTCATCGTGGAGGGCAACTGGCTGCTGCTGGATGAAGCGCCGTGGAATGAGCTGAGATGCGATTATTCCATCTTCCTTGCCTGCGGGGACGAGTCGCAGCTGGAGCGCATTGTGCAGCGCAAGCTGCGGGGCGGCTTTTCCGAGGCGCATGCCCGGGAATTTGTGCGCGGCAACGACTGGCCCAATATCCAGCGCTGCATGCGCTCCTCCCGTCGGGGCAGCCTCAACCTTGCCCGGGGCGCGGATGGTTTGCTGAAGGAAATATGAGCATCAAGCAATTTATTGGAGGGAAATAGAAATGAAGAATATCGCGTTTATCGGCTTGGGGAATATGGGCGGCGCCATCGCCGCAGGCTTTATCAAGAGCGGCGCGGCGGAGGCTGGCAGCATATTCGGCTATAGCCCCACGAAGGAGAAGCTGAACGCCTTCTGCTCCCGCACGGGCGTGGTTGCCTGCTCAAGCGCGCTGGAGGCTGTCTCCCGGGCGGATACCGTGCTCATTGCCGTCAAGCCCTATATCATCGAGGGCGTGCTAGGGGAGCTGCGCGAGGCTCTCAGGGGCAAGGCGCTGCTCTCCGTGGCGCTGGGCTATGATCACGCCCGCCTGCGCAGCCTGCTGGAGGCGGATACCCGCGTGCAGTTCATCATGCCCAATACCCCGGCCATGGTGGGCGAGGGCGTGTTCCTATTTGAGGACAGCCATTCCCTCGAGGAAGCGGAGCGCAGGCAGATCATGGATAGCTTTGCCAAGATCGGCGTGGTGGAGGAGCTGCCCAGCCATCTGATGGGCATCGGCGGCGCGGTTTCCGGCTGCGGCCCCGCCTTCTGCGCCATGGTGATCGAGGCACTGGCGGATGCAGGCGTGAAATATGGCTTGCCTCGTGCCACAGCCTACCGCCTTGCCAGCCAGACCCTCGCCGGCACCGGCAGGCTGCAATTGGAAACCGGCATGCATCCCGGCGCGATGAAGGACGCCGTATGCTCCCCCGCAGGCTCCACCATCCGCGGCGTGGAGGCGCTGGAGGCGGGCGGCCTGCGCATTGCCATGATGAACGCCGTGCGTGCCGCCATGGAAAAGAGCGTTTGAACCGTCGATCAAGGCATATTAACAGTAAGGGAGAATGATTGCATGGAACGAAAACTGCCTGCTCCGGATGCGCTGCTCGACCTAGACTGCCTGCACTGCGCGCTCAATCAGGTCATCAATACCACCCAGCTTGCAGCTGTGCCGGAGGAGGAGCGCCGCCGCATCATGCAAAAGGCGCTGCGGCTGATGGGTGAAATGGAGCCCGGTACCAACAATTGCATCGTCATTGGTTCGGTTTATCGGCTGGTTTGCCATGAGCTGGGCGACCCCGACCCCTACCGTGCTACCCGCGCCTTTTATGATCGGGAAATGCTGCGTCTGCTGCCGGAGCTGCGCTGCCAGATTGCCGAGAGCGATGATCCTCTCCGCGCTGCCGTGCGCATGTCCATCGCGGGCAACCTCATTGATCTGGCTGCCTTGGGCAATGATGTGACGCTGGATAAGGCGATGGCAAAGCTTCAGGAGGCGGATCGGGAGGGCTTATATGTGGACGACTGCGATAGCCTAGCCGACGCGCTGAGCCATGCACGCAGCCTGCTGGTGCTGGGGGATAACTGCGGCGAGATCGCGCTGGATCGGCTGCTGGTTGAAACCATACGCCGGCTCTATCCCAGCCTGCATGTGCGCTATGGCGTGCGCGGCGCACCCGTTGTGAACGACGCCACGCGGGAGGACGCCCAGCTTGTGGGCATGGAGGAGGTTGCCGAGGTGATCGATAACGGCGATAACCTGCTCACAACCATGCTCTGCCGATGCAGCCCCGCCTTTATAGAAGCCTTTTACAGTGCGGACGTGATCATTGCCAAGGGCATGGGCAATTTCGAGGGGCTGATGCACTGCGATCGCGGCAATATCTGGTTCATGCTCATCTCCAAGTGCGCCGCCATAGCCCGCCTCACGGAAACGCCTCGGGGCAGCATCATCTGCAAGCGCCTGCCGCCGCCCGAGGAGCGCTGAGCCATCGGAGCAAAAACCAGCGCGGGGATCGGGTAAATCTGTGTCAGAATTATGTCTGGAAAAAACCTATAGTTTCTGGTTGAACTTGGGAACCTTTTTGCGTATAGTAGTGTCTAATGGATAACCAACCAATTGGGAATTGGGGATTCAACAAAACAAAAATCGGAGGGTAAGAAAATGAAAAAGCTCACCAAAATTCTCGCGGTCGCACTGCTGATCGCCATGCTTGTTCCCGCAGCCGCACTGGCTGAAAATGTGGTTCTTGCCTACAGCGAAGGCTCCCTGTACCTGCGCAAGGGCCCCGGCAAGAATTACAAAACCAACGGCACCGTGCATGATGGCGACGAGATCGATGTTCTGCGCGAGGGCGATGTTTGGTCCAAGGTTGAGACTGAGGATGGCCGCGTAGGCTACATCAAGAACCTCTATATCGATGGTCTTGGCGATGACTATGCCTCCGGCACCGATTACTTCGACAACCACATTACCATGTATACCACCGGCAACGTGCGCTTCCGCGCCGGCGCATCCACCGAAACTGAATCCATGGGCACCTTCGCAAAGGGCACCAAGGTAACTGCGCTGGGCGAGAACGGCCGCTTCTATCTGGTGAAGGATTCCAAGGGCGCGCAGGGCTTCGTCAGCAGCCTCTACCTGAGCCGCAAGTATGTTGCTCCCTCCTCCGGCACCTCCAGCTCCAAGCATGATACCGGCGTGATCGTTGGCAACACCGTCAATGTTCGCGCAGGCGGCGGCATGAGCTACAGCGTCGTTGCCAAGGTTTACGGCGGTCAGGAAGTGGATGTGCTCTATGTGGGCAACTACTGGACCAAGATCGAGACCCCCAAGGGCGTCATCGGCTGGGTAAACAACGCTTACATCCGCTGATAGAGTCAGTCTTTGTCAAAAATGGAGCTTCAGATGGAGCTCCATTTTTTATATCCCTGCGTGCCTATCCCTGCAGCCTATGCACTATGTGCTTCAGTGCGGAAAACCAGCGCAGTTTACATTTCCTGCCCCGTTATTCATATTCCGTTGATGTTTCTCGTATATATTGAGTATGCAAGCATGAGACCCCTTCCCCAAGGGCGATCATATAGCGGCGCAGGCCGCACCGGCGGGGTATCCCTTCCTAATTCCTAACCCCATCCTAATATCCCTTGCTTCCCCAAAGCATCCCCCCTAAATGTCTTCGCCCCGCCGGATCTATGCAAAGGACGTCGAGAACCCACAGCAGGGTCATCGACGTCCTTTGCATATTCGCATGTATGAAAGAGGGGGACTTCTGCGAACGCATTATTCCACAGCCACCACCATCAGCCGGTCTTCTTCCACCCGAAAGCGAATTTCCATGCCGGCAAAGGCAAAGCCGTATATCCGCTGTGCATCCTCCTGATAGGGGGGTCGAGGATCCTGCCGCAGCACCCCCAGCAGAGCCTCGCGCCTGTCCGCTGGAACCTTCTCCATCAGCTCCGGCGGAAACGCTACCTCTAGCGCGTGGGCGATGGTTTGCGCGGTGTAGCCCGCGGCGGCGTCCGGGTGGGTGTCCGTGAAGGGAATGTAGGGCTTGATATCCAGTATCGGCGTGCCGTCCATCAGGTCTGCGCCGGAAACCACCAGCACCGTGCCGAGGCGCTTGTCCCTGCGCAGCTCCTCCAGCCGCACCGAGGTCAGACCGATAGGGTTCGGGCGGAAGGGCGAGCGCGTGGCAAACACGCCCACGCGGGTATTGCCGCCCAGCCGTGGTGGACGCACCGTGGGCGACCAAGACTTGCGCACAGCCTCGGAAAACTGCCATACCAGCCATAGGTGGCTGA
>CAYWLE010000028.1:4353-14256 GCA_964458825.1 uncultured Oscillospiraceae bacterium
CATTTTCATCCCGGTATTCCGGCTCGAAAATGACCGTCGAACGCAGCTGCCGCACCAGCCCGCTCTGCCGCGGAATGCCAAATTTCGTTGGAAAATCGCTCGATATTCGGGCGATAATCTTCATATGAACCTCTTCAGCCATCTAAACTTTCGCCTCCTGTGCGTTGCTACTCAGACCAGAAAATCATACCACATACCCAGTGGGATTTCAAGCAGAAGCGGTACACAGTGCCCACATGTATATGTGGAATGTTTTAATGCATGCCCCTGTTGCAGGCGTGGGCAGGCTGTGCTAAAATAGGTAATATCCTGACATGATGGAAATCAGGCGCCATGGTATCAAGCGCCATGGATCCCGATAGATCTGCTGAGCCTGCCGGGCAGGTTAGAGAGGAGAGAAGCATGATAAGGGCGGCATTTTTTGATATCGACGGCACGCTGCTAAGCTTCCAAACCCACGGCATGCCCGCTTCGGCTGCGGCAGCCATCCAAGACCTGCGTGCGGCGGGCATACGAACCTTTCTTGCCACCGGTCGCAACGGCGATTCCACCCGCTTTCTGATGGATACCGGGCTGTTCGATGGCGAGATACTGATCAATGGTCAGCTCTGCGAGCTGGGCGGCGCGTGCGTGCATGAGGAGCCTATCTCCCGGGCGGATATCGAGGCTGCGGTGCTTGCCGCCGAGCAGGACGGCATGACGCTGGGCTTCCTCGGCGGGCACACATCCTTTGTCAGCCGGGTGGATAAATATGTGCTGGCTGCCTGCGCGTATGCCGGCATGGCTGTGCCGGAACAAAAACCTGCGGCACGGGCGCTGGATAGCCATATCTACCAGATCCACTGCTATGGCGCGCCGGGCACGGAGGACAGGCTGCTGGCTCGCGCCAGAGGGCTTACGGCGGTGCGCTGGAGCCCCAGCTTTGCAGACGTCTATCCCGCCGGCGGCGGCAAGGATCGGGGTCTGGAGGCGCTTTGCAGCCATATGGGCATTGCCTGCGAGGAGTGCATTGCCTTTGGCGATGGTGAAAATGATATACCTATGCTGCGCCGGGCGGGTATCGGCGTGGCAATGGGCAACGCTGGCGACAGCGTGAAGGCGCAGGCAGATTATGTAACCTCCAGCGTGGATGAGGATGGCATTGCCCGCGCCATCGCCCATTTTGATCGGCTGATCCAAGCAAACCAGCCGTAGGTTTTGCTACGATAAAGAGGAGGCAGGCAGCATGAAGCGTGCATTGGTTCTTTCCGGCGGCGGCTCCCGCGGCGCATATGAATGCGGCGCGTGGCAGGCGCTGAGCGAGCTTGGCATACGCATCGACGGCGTATATGGCACGTCCATCGGCGCCATCAACGCGGCGCTGGTGGCGCAGGGCGATCTGGAAACGGCGGTGAGGCTCTGGAATAGCATCACCATCAGACAGATCGTGGAGGTGGATGAGGATTCGGACTTCAACATTGATCGCATGCTCTCCCGCAAGCGGGATCTGATCCCCTTCCTTCTGGAAAATGCACGGAACCTGCAAATGGACGTCAGCCCGCTGGTGAAGCTGGTGAATGAAACCATAGATGAGGGTCGCATACGTGCCTCCGGCATGGAGCTTGGCGTGATGCTCACCCGCTTTCCGCTGCTCTCCGGCCATGAGGCGCGGCTCCGGGATATCCCGCAGGGCAGGCTGGTGGATTACCTCATTGCATCGGCCTCTGCCTTCCCGGTTTTTCCCATCAAGACCATCGGCGAGGAAAAATACATCGACGGCGGCTTTGTAGATAACATGCCCGTGGGCATGGCCATTGCCGACGGCGCGGAGGAGATCATCGGCGTGGATATCCATCCCCAGCCGGTGCACCCGGAGTATGGCTGCATGCCGTTTATGAAGCTCATCCATCCGCTGCACGAGCTGGGCGGCTTTCTGGATTTCAATCCGCAGCTGCTGCGCCGCAGCCGCCTGATGGGCTATTATGACGCCATGAAGACCTACGAGCGCTTCGATGGCATACGCTATACCTTTACCCGCGTCAGCGACCTGCGCGTGGCTGGAGCTGCCCGGCGCTTTGCCCAGCGGGTGGCGCGCTTCGATGCAGGCATGGATGGCAGGCGGGAGGACGCCGTGCTCATCGCCGCCATCGGCGCGGAGACCCCCAGCCGCACCCTTGGCTGGAAGGAGGTTTTGCTGCGTGGGCTGGAGCTGTGCGCGCAAACCATGGGCTTCCGCGAGGACGCCATCTATGATTTCGATGTGCTCACCGGTCGCATGCTGGGCTTTGTGCAGGCCGCGCCGGAAGCGGACGAGCCGATTACCGATCGCAGCCTTGCCGAGGCTGCCCACGCGGATTCCCGCAGCCTGATCGCCTGCATCTATCGGGGCATGAAGGCGGACGAGGGCTTTGTGGAGCACAACGCCCGGCGGCTGGCAGATTACCCGATGGAGCTGGCGGCGGCAATGTATCTGGAGGCGATGGATCGCTCATAGCCGCGCTTCTACAGCCGCAGCCGGCAAGCCAAGCAAGGCGGGGGGAGTTGCTCCTCCGCTGCAAAATAGAAATGTTATTATTTTATGAAATCCTGCAAGGGCGCGTGACAAATGCCGCCGGAAGGGATATCATAGAGGATGAAGTAATATAAACAATTATAGATACGGGTGAATGAAAAATGACGAAAATCAATATTATCTCCGGTTTCCTTGGCGCAGGCAAGACCACTCTCATCAAGAAGCTGCTCGGCGGCGCTTTTGGCGAGGAGAAGGTTGTTCTGCTTGAGAATGAATATGGCGAGGTTGGCGTGGATAGCGGCTTCATGCGTGATTCCGGCATTCAGGTGACGGAGCTGAACTCCGGCTGCATTTGCTGCACGCTGGTTGGCGATTTCAGCAAGGCGCTGGATGAGCTGATCGAAACCTACCATCCCGATCGCATCATCATCGAGCCCTCCGGCGTGGGCAAGCTTTCCGATATCCGCCGCGTGGTTGTGGATATGATGCAGGAGCATCCCCTCACCCTCGAGGGCAGCGCCACCGTGGCAGACGTGGGCAAGTGCCGCATGTATGCCAAGAACTTTGGCGAGTTCTTCATCGATCAGATCGAAAATGCCGAAACCATCATCCTCAGCCGCACCCAGAATACCTCCCTCGATCGCATCGAGAAGTGCGTGGCGCTGCTGCGTGAATATAACGAGCATGCCCGCATCATCACCACCCCTTGGGATGAGCTTAGCCCCGCGCAGATGCTCGAGGTGATCGAGAGCGCCGAGAGCCTCATCAGCAATGAGGAAATGCTCCATGCCCAGCATGAGCATGAGCATCACCATCACGATCATGACGAGCATGACCACGAGTGCTGCTGCGGTCACGACCATGACCATCATGATCATGACGAGCATGACCACGAGTGCTGCTGCGATCACGAGCATCACCATCACGATCATGACGAGCATGACCATGATGACCACGATCACGAGCATCACCATCACGATCATGACGAGCATGACCACGAGCACCACCATGACCACGGCGAGGGCTGCACCTGTGGTTGCCACGACCACCATGGTCACCATCATGCGGACGAGGTGTTCCAGAATATCGGCGTTGAAACGCCCCGCAAGTTTGAGGAAGCGGATATCCGCGCCGCGCTGGAAGCGCTGGACGACGAGCATCGCTTCGGCGGCATCCTGCGCGCCAAGGGCATCCTGCCGCTGTCGGATGGCCGCTGGCTCCACTTTGATTATGTGCCCGGCGAGGCCGATGTGCGCTATGGCAGCGCGGATTACACCGGCCGCCTGTGCGTGATCGGCACCAAGATCAACGAGGCCGCTCTGAAAGAGCTGTTCGGCCTGTAAGGAGAAAACATGGAAGCGGCAGTATATATTGTTACAGGCTTTCTGGAGAGCGGAAAGACCCGCTTTATGCAGGAAATGCTCTCCGACGATGGCTTTTCCGAGGGCGAGCGCACCCTGCTGCTGGTTTGCGAGGAGGGTGAAACGGAATATGATGAAGCGCTTCTCAAAAAGTGCAATACCGTGCTGGTGAACCTCGATTCCGTGGAGGATATGAGCCGTCTGGTGGAGCTGGATAAGCAGTATCGGCCGGAACGCGTGCTCATTGAATATAATAGCACGTGGATGCTGGAGTCCCTCTATCGCAGCAAAAAGCCCGATAATTGGGAGCTTGCGCAGATCATTACCCTCATCGATGCAACCACCTATGAGCTTTATATCAATAACATGCGCAAGTTCATGGCGGATGGCATTCAGGAGGCCGATCTGGTTATCTTCAACCGCTGCAACGATCAAACGCCCAAGAGCAAGTGGCGCCGCGCTACCCTCGCCATGAATAATACCGCCCGCATCTTCTTTGAAAATACCGACGGTAGCATGGATGATGGCGTAGCCGATGAGGATCTGCCCTACGACGTGAGCAAGAGCCCCATCGAGATCGGTGATGTGGATTTCGGCATCTTCTATCTGGACGCCATGGAGCATCCCGAGCGCTATGATGGCAAGCTCATTCGCGCCAAGGGTCGTGCCTTCCGCATGCAGGATATGCCCAAGCGCTGCTTTGTCTTCGGCAGGCATGCCATGACCTGCTGCGCCGATGATATCGGCGGTATAGGCTTCCTCTGCCGCTACAACAAGCAGGAACCGAAAACCAACGATTGGATCTACCTCACCGCTAAGGCGGAGGCGTCCTTCAGCCCTCTGCATGGCCGCAACGCCATCGTGCTCATAGAGGAAAGCATTTCCCCCGCTGAGCCGCCGGAGGAGGAACTGGTTTACTTTACCAACTGAAGCTGACCAACCAGCAGGCTTGCTACTGCCGTAGCAAGCCTGCTTGGAGCCAGCTTCACCCGATCTGCGCCTCTTTCGCAAAGCTGTATGCCTGTTGGTTGGAAAATATTACAAATTTCCCGAGAAAAATATTTCGAAATTATTGCAATCCAGAAATGTTTATGATACAATATAAGAAACACGGGAGGTGCATTGGAATGAAGCGGAAGCTGTTGAAACCCATTGTATGTATGGTACTGGCGATAATGACGGTGGTAATGCCCATGGGTGCGTCCGCGGCGTCCTATGTACATATCGTGAAGGTAAATGTTACCGATGCACGCCTGCGCGCCGAAACGGGTGATGGCAGCATCGTGAAGACCCTCAGCCGCGGCACGAAGCTCCTTTATGCGGGCGAGAAGAAGGGCAAGTTCTGCAAGGTATTAACCAGCAAGGGCTTGGCTGGCTATGTCTATGAGGATTTCCTCTCCGATTATGGCACGGTGAAAAAGAGCATGCTCTATTATACCGAGAAATCCACGCCCATGTATAAAAAGAGCGGCAAATCCCTCAAGCGCAATGGCTCGCTGGCAAAAAACACGCTGGTTCTGGTTTACAAAACCAACGGCAGCTGGGCTTATGTCAAGAGCATGAGCGGCAAGAGCGGCTACTGCAAGACCAGCTATCTTGAGGATCTATTCTAAGCAATGCAAGGGCTATGCCTTTTTCAGGGGCGCTGCCCCTGAAATCCCGGTGGTCACGCTCAGGGGCGCTGCCCCTGAAACCCCGCTCAAGGGTGTCACACCCTTGAGAAACCCCACATAAGCCCTGCCATTGGCAGGGCTATAAAAAAATATATAAAACTAAAACCGTGCTGTTCCAGCACGGTTTATATGTGAGGGGTGCAGGAGAAATCATTTCCCCTGCCGGGGTTTCAGGGGTGGAACCCCTGAGCGTTCCCCCCTGAACGAATCTCCTTCCTCATTCAATTCGAGGCAGATCCCAGTGGAAGTGGGCGGCGAGGCAGCGGATCACCACGATCACGCCAAAGCCTGCGATCATGGCAGCCTGAGCGGAGATGAAATTGGAAAGCAGAATATTCGCCAGCGCACCGGCGATGGAGGCAAGGGCATATATCTGTTTGCGGAATATGGATGGCACCGTGCCGGCCAGCACGTCCCGCAGCACGCCGCCGCCCACGCCGGTGATCACGCCCACAAACAGCAGCAGCGCATTGCCAGCCTCTCCGGCGGATTGTATGCCGAGCATGGTAAATACGCCCAGCCCCACGGTATCAGATAGGAAGTAGAGCCGCTCGCTGAAGTGAGCTAGGCGGGGCGTGGGGTTCTTTTTCAGCAAGCGCAGCAGTATGAAAAGCAGCACGGCCACGCCAATGGCGATGGCGGCGCAGCTGGGGTCGCGGAAGAGCATCGGCGGCGTGCTGCCAATCACCAGATCGCGTATCACTCCGCCGCCGGTGGCGGCAACCAGCCCCAGCATGGCAACGCCAAATAGATCCATCCCGTGGCGAACCGCCTCCATCGCGCCGGAAATGGCAAAGGCGATGGTTCCAAGAATTTCAAATACGGTAAATATAGGCTGCACAGGCAAGTCGATCAGCTCCTTTGGCTCCCCCGCAGGGAATAGATGCTCACGCTGATAATCACGATAACCATGCCCGCTATGGTGTAGCGACCGGGGTTCTCGCCAAGAAAGATAAATACCCATAGGGGGTTGAGCACAGGCTCAAGGTTGGCGATCAGGGCGCTGCTAACGGGATGCACGTTGCGCAGGCTCCTGCTGATGAAGAAGTAGCCGCCGGCGAGGCAGAGTCCCATGGCGATGGCAACCAGCCACTCCACCGGAGCGGCGCTCATCTGCGGATCAAAAAAGCCGTATAGGCAGAATGGCACAGAGATCAGCGAGCCAAGATAGGTGTAGGATAGGGCGTCGGCGTCGGGCAGCCGCGCACAGAAGAAAACCAGCGCATAGGTGACGCCTGAGCCTATGGCGAGCAGGTCGCCGGTAAGCTTGCCGCCGCCATTTTGGAAGCCCTCCCAAGAGCATAGCGTCACGCCGCAAAGCACGCATACCGCAGTGATAAGGTCGCTGCGGGAGGGTTTCTGCCTGTAAAAGAGCCAGCAGAAGAGGATCACAAATATGGGCATGGCATATTGCAGCACGATGGCGTTGGCGGCGGTGGTTAGCTTCGTGGCGGTTAGAAAGAGCACGCCGGTGGCAGCCATGCCGATGGCGCCGAGGATATTGCCCCGCGTCAGGCGCAGCTTGAAGCTTCTGCGCAGCAGCCCCAGTAGCAGCGCACAAACCAGCGAACGCACGCCGATGATCGTCCATGAGCTCCATGGCAGCCACTTGCAGAAAACGCCGGCAAAGCTGAAGCAGCTTGCCCCCAGAAGCACCTGAAGTGCGCCGATCTTTTGTTTATCCATTTTTCCTTCCTCCGTGCCGCATGCTATTGAAGATACTGGCATAGTTTAGCGCAAAGGGATAGCTACTGTCAACCACGGCAGGGCAAAATTCAAAACTTTCTGTTTTTTCTAAAATGGAGCTTGACTTTGCCGCTGGCTGGGTATATATTGTTCGAAGAGCAGGTCTTCAGGGCAGGGTGCAATTCCCGACCGGCGGTATAGTCCGCGGGCACAAAGGTGCATGAACCGGTGCAATTCCGGTACCGACCGTAAAAGTCTGGATGAAAGAAGGCGCGGGATAACCATATCATTTCGCCTGTTTTTCCATGCCCGGAGCTTATTGCATGCCGGGCATTTTTTATGGCTCCCGCAGCGACAAGGAGGAAAACCAATATGACTGCAAAAAACTTGACCGCGAGCGATAATAAAACCCGTCGGCTCACGCTCATGGCGATGTTCGCCGCCCTCGCCTATGTCATCATGACCGTGGGCAGGATCCCGATCTCCACGGTGTCCTTTCTGAAGTATGATCCCAAGGATGTAATGCTGGTTATCTGCGGTTTCGTGCTGGGGCCGATGCCCGCGCTGACGGTGACGGCGGTGGTTTGTCTGCTGGAGATGCTTACAGTTAGCTCCACCGGCTTGATCGGCCTGCTGATGAACCTGCTCTCCAGCGCAGCCTTCGTCTGCCCTGCCGCAGCCCTCTACCGCCGCAGACATAGCCTGCGCGGCGCAGGCGCGGGTCTGGCGTTGGGCACGCTGCTTATGGCTTGCCTGATGCTGCTGTGGAATTACTTCGTTACGCCCTATTATATGGGCTATCCCCGTGCAGCCGTGGCGGAGATGCTGCTGCCCGTCTTCCTGCCCTTTAACCTCATCAAGGGCGGCATGAACGCGGCGATCACGCTGCTGATCTATAAGCCGGTCTCCCGTGCGCTGAAGCGGGCGGGACTTATGCAGACCCAGCCCAACGCCGCCGCGCCAGCCAGAAAAAGCGCGCTGGGAGCCGCAATCATCGCAGTGGTTTTGCTGGCAAGCTGCATACTGGCTGTGCTGGTCATGAAGGGTATTATTTGATTTTTAGGGTATTATATGATATAAAAACAGCGCGGGAGCACGATGCCTGCGCTGTTTTTGGTATGCTCATTTCTGCTCGTCCATGCTTCTGCCGTATACGAAGAAGCGCTGGTAGAGGTATTCGGTGGATAGGTTCAGCAGCATGTTTACCGCGGTGACGAGGTATTCGTTCCAGCCAAGCTGCTCCGCAAGGAAGCTGCCCAGCAGCGTGGATAGCGGCGTGAAAACCAGATAGTAGCCCAGCACCTTCAGCATCGCCACGGTCAGGTTGTTTGCCGCCTTAAAGGTGAAGCGGCGGTTCAGTGTGAAGTTCCACAGTACAGATAGAACCAGCGAGATAAGGTAGCAAGGCCAGTAGCTCCAGCCGCTCAGCTCGTTGAGCAGGGCAAAGCTGCCCATCTGGATCACGCCCGCGCTGGCAGAAAAGAACACGAATTTGGCGACGCGCCAAGCCTCGCGCGTCCTTTCCCTGTTCGTAGCCTTATTCATCAGCCATTCCTCCGAAAAAATCAATTCTCAGCAGATATTACCTGACCAGAATATACAAAAAATCGTGTTTTGTCAAGAAAAAAGAGGGGGGAGCAAGCTCTCCTCAGACCGCTGATAAAGCCTACAAACACAAAAAATCCAACCAAAAGAATATAGCGGTTGGATTTTTTGCTTCCTGCGTCAGCTTCGGCTACAAATTTCAGTTATGCACGTCTATGTGCGCTCCCTCATTTGCAGCCTTGCTTCCTTGTCTTGCAGGCTTTCTCATCGCTCTGCATAGCCTAAGCCTTCTTGCGGCCGGTGTAAGTAACTACAGCGCGCTGGATGCAGATGAACAGCAGCAGCAGAGCGCCGGTGGCGATCTTGCCCCACCAGGAGCTGAGCGTGCCGTTGAAGGTGATCAGCGCCGGTATGGCCGCCTTGAGCAGCACGCCAAAGAGGGTGCCGATCATGTAGCCGGTGCCGCCGGTGAGCAGCGTACCGCCGATAACCGCGCAGGAGATAACCTCCAGCTCGCCGCCCTGAAGCGCGAGGTTCCAGCCGGACTTTACCGTGAGCGCATAGCACACGCCAGCCAGCACGGAGCAGAAGCCGTTGAAGCCGTAAACCAGCACCTTCGTGGGGCCAACCGGCAGACCCATCAGCTTTGCAGACTGCTCGTTGCCGCCCACGGCGTATACGTTGCGACCGAAGCGGGTCTTCTGCAAAATGATGGTGCCAAGCACGATCATGATGATGAACACCAGCAGGTTGAAGTTGATAAATGCAATGGGTTTCATCTTCACCCACTCGCCATCGGCATAGGTCATGAAGTAGATCTTCCACTTGGAGAGCGCATCGATCATGGGATGGCTGATGGAGATGGATTCACGGCTGATCAGCGAGCAGATGCCGCGGGCAAGGAAGCTGCCGGTCAGGGTGGCGATGAAGGGCGGAACCTTCAGGTAGTGAATGGTGCAGCCCTGCAACAGACCCAGACCTACGCCCACGATCAGCGAGAAGCCGATGCAGATCGCCGGATGAATGCCCAGCACGGTATTGCCATAGGCAATGAACATGCCGGTGAGGGAGGCGATGGAGGCAACGGAGTTGTCGATGCCGCCGGTGATGAGCACCATCGTCATGCCGACTGCGGAGATGCCGTAGT
>CAYWLE010000029.1:0-14170 GCA_964458825.1 uncultured Oscillospiraceae bacterium
AAATGGGTCGGAATGCTGCTTGCTGAGCACTATATTCATCAAAAATGGCGGTAGCGGATGCATAAAAGGCCGCTTTGCATGCACAATGAAGGGTGAAATGTTAAGAATGTAGAAATGCAAACATAGCGACAATGAAAACAAATAGAAAATACGCATTGATTATATAGCTGAGATGTGTTATAATGTTAAATAAGAGTCTATGCATCTTATGTATACCTAAGGCGTATGCTGAAGGGAGTAAAAAAGCATAGCGCTGCAAAAAAGTTCGATGATAAAACCAAGGTTTTATTGCAAATGAAGCCGCGGTGCCAAGGCTGCTGCCATGGCGAGGACTTCGTGATCGAACTGCATGTACCCGCACGGCTTGCGGCTGTGACGCAAGATATAAAATAACGCGATATAGCCTTGCTTACCGGCGCAACCTGACTGCCTTGCCCGCGTGGATGACAAAGACCTTGGTCGAACCGTGCCTTTTCGGCGCAACAGACTGAGGTCTTGCGCTTTATATAATGATTGTGACATTGAAAAGACGATATGATGGCACGTTGTTGCTGGAATGCATAAGAATACATTAAGCGGGCGCTTATGGGGGCGCTACGGAAGCGATTGGGCTTCGTAAAGGAGTGAAATTGATGAACCTGAGAAGGATACTCGCGCTGGTTATCGCGCTGGCGCTGCTTGCGGCTGGGGTCGGCGTGATTGCCCATGCACAGAGTCTGGCGGATATTGACCTGCCTGCTGAGGCTGGCGAGGCGGATGCCGCTGTGGCAGAGAGCATCGAAGCAAGCATTTCGAACATTGTGCTTGTCAGCGAGAGCTTCCAGCCGCAGTACGACGTCACCCCTGCGCCCGAGGCAAGCGCTGAGGCGACCCTCCTGCCAACCATCGAGGCAAGCGTGGAGGCAAGCTTGCTGCCCACGCCTGAGGCAAGCGAGCTGGCGACTGCGGAGCCAACCGCCGAGGCAAGCAGCACGCCGAAGCCCTATGCTTCTCCTTATATGCGCATACCCGGCGGCACGCGGCTCTACAGGGATGCTGGCTGCGGCGATAAGCTCGGCACGCTGACCGGCGCACCATCATGTTTGCCCGGCAGCTCAGCGCCGATGCACGCGGGCTCCTGTGCGAAACCTATTTCAGCACGCCTATATCCAAGCAGGCAGGCGGCTATGTGCATGCCTACTTCTATCTGTCCAAGCTGACTTATGTGGATGCAGAGCAGACCGAGGCTTGCCTGAAAACGACCGGAGTTGCCAAGGCTTATGGCTATCCTGCGCTGATGGCGGAGGTTGCCTATGAAGCGCTTCCGACGGCGGAGCCTGAGATCGAAGCCACGGAGGAACCACATAACGAATCTACCAACGAACCTTCTATCGAACCTATTGCCAAGCCTACTAACGAGCCTACCATAGCGCCCTCCGTGGAGCCGACCGCTGTGCCGGGCTTCGAGGTTGCAGTGGACGCCACGAAGGAGCCGGATGCAGAGGCTGCGACCGAACCCACTGCCGAGCCTACCCTAGAGCCGACTGCCGAACCAGAGGGCAACGCCCCGATGGCGGTTGTGGTGGATATCCCACTGGAACCTTCGATTGAACCTTCGATTGAACCTTCGATCGAACCGACGGCAGAACCCACGCTGGAGCCTTCGCTTGAGCCGTCTATGGAACCCACGATGGAGCCAGCCATTGACATGCAGACCCCGATGCAGAGCGTGCGCATTGCCATGAGCTGCGAGGATGAGGTTCTTCAGCTTGGCAGCATGATCAAGCTGACCGCCGTGCTGGAGGGCTACGAGGGCTTGAGCTATAGCTGCGACTGGCAGTATGCCTACGCCGACAGCGATGGAAGCATCACTGGGGAGTGGCAGAGCGCACAGTACGATGGACTTAGCATGAGCTACATATTGGACGAGAGCAACCTTCTGATCGCGTGGCGGATGTGCGTCACGGTGGATGGCTGAGGGGAGCAACCATCTCCGGGAAGGAGTGAGGAAGATGAAAAATGGGCTGAAAAGGGCGCTGGCATGGCTGCTTATGCTGGCTATGCTGCTGTTCTTCAGCGTTAGTCTGGCGGCGGAGGCGGAAATGATCACCGACGCCGCGACCTATGGTTCCGTGGTTTCGGAGCCGGTGATTCCCGGGCTGTTGGATGGCGGAGCACTGCTGGGCAGCCTTGCAGCCATGGGCGAGGCAGATGGCCACAGGCTCGTGCTGATGGATGTATCGGCGGATGGCGAGATCGAGGAAACCATCGAGCTGAGCGCGGCGGAGGGCATGACCCTTGCGCAGGCGCTTGCCGCTTCCTCCTGCCGAATGAGCGATGGCACGGCGGTTGAAGACTGCATTTGGTATACCATGGACGAAGCCGGCATGCGCAGCCCAGCCGATATGGATGCTGCCGTGGCAGGCGAGCTTACCCTATACACCTACAGCTATAGCCTGAAGCTCAGGATCAGCGAGGCGGACGCGGAAGAGGCGATTGCCACCATGTCCCTCGTTGAGGTTGTTCAGACGCCGGATGGAGTGCTGCATCTCAGCATTACTGCTCGCGAGGGTGAGCAGCTGAAGACTACGGATTTTGTTCAGAATGGCGTGGATTACAGCCTGTATAATTGGGTGGATGCGAGCGGCAATGCTATCAATATCCAGCAGCTGATCGCAAATGGTCTAAATGGAAATATCACTGCAACCAGCAATGGTCAGTTGAAGGACAACCTGCAAACCAAAGAGGGCACCATCAGCTTCTATGTTTGCATCGAAGGCAAGTGGACGCTGATTGCAAATAAGTATATGACAGCCTATACCTACAATGATCAGAAAAGGTATGCGTTGACCTCTGCGCAGATGGAGAGCATATACGGTCGCTATGGCTTAACCGGGCTTACCGCTGGCACGAACCTCCTGTGGCATTGCGAAGCCAATCAGGGCAGAATATATGGTAATGCGAATGCCTTTGAACACGGCGGCGTGGTTTACAGCCCGATTCTGGAGAAGACAAAGGACAAGGTGGATTGCGAGGTTTATTACATGCCCGCCGGGTATAATAATCAAACCAATGCAACTAAGCAAGAAGCCGCCACCAAGAACTCGCTCTACAGAATAACCGTTCTGGATCCCAGCCAGAAGGTTTATGCGCCGGATGAGCTGCCCGAGGTGCGCTATGCGCTGGTTGGCAGCAATCCGACCATTACCGTAAAGACCAAGGAAGGCGTAAATTGGCTGTGCAAAACGCCGGATGGAGAGTCGCTTGAAGGCGTGGATAATGGCAATGGCACGATCAGCTTTACCATCAATAATATTCAAGAGAGCTATAATATCTATCCAAGCGCCGAAGGAAGCGAAACGCTGATCTACTACGACATAAACCTGCCGGAAACGCCAGCGGACGAGGAATATGACACGCCTACAATCAAGGGCGGCAGCAGCTATGGTATGGCTGAAACGGGAGATACGCACACCTTGCTTTCCCCGTCGCTCACCAGCTACCACTATGCAAGCGGCAAATATTTGGGTCAGGCAAGCTTCGATGGCTGGATTGTAAATGATGACCCAACCAATATAGTGCATGCGGGTGAAGAGCTGGATCTGACGGAATACAAGGGCAGCGTTGTGCATCTCACAGCCAAGTGGAGCACCGAAATGAGCAAAGCAAGCTCCTCTCTGGTGAATTTCTATGTGGCGATCAAGGCTGTTTCCGATGGCTCCACCGACTGGATCGGCAGTATAGATGTGCAAAACTTTAGCAATTCGGTTTATTCGACCGACGCAGGTATTACCGGTGAGGTTGCGATTGCTCAGGAACTATATCGTGAGCATAAGGACTCGCAATACTATGTGCTTGGCGATACATCGGGCGATGCTCTGGATGTTATGAGCGGTCAGCTGAGGACGCAGCTGACCAATGGCTACACGATAACGAAAATTGATGGAAGCCAATATACATACCAGATCGATTTTCCTTCGGATGAAACGGTGCTGCGCAACATGCGCCGATTGGTTCGAAATGGACAGAAGATCACCCTCAACGGCAAGCAGCTTACATATGAGGAGCTGACCACTGAAAACTATACCATCTGCTGGTATGTATTCAAGCTGGCGCAGAACGATGGCTGGCATGTTGACGGCATACTGGTGGCAAAGAGCGGCAAGCTAAAGGTGCAGAAGACCTTCGCAGGCAATAGCGAAGCCATTGAGGCTGTGAAGAATAACTACAGCATAAGTGTGACAGGCGAGCAAGGCTGCGTTCATCCTGGCGGCACGCTTCAGCTCAATGATGATGATGTAGAAGTCAGCAGTGATGGCGCTACCTACACTTGGACGCTGGAAGTGGATCAGCGCATGGATTATACGGTAAAGGAAAATAACTACGTATACAACGATCAGAACCTCTACACCACCAACGCCCTTTACCGCGTGTCTAATTCAAAGCTTGCATCGCAGAACACCACAGGCTGGGTGGACTACAGCGGCGGTACGGTGGAGGTAACTGGACAGAGCAGCAATGAGAGCGACAGCAAGCTACAGACCGTTGCCTTCGTCAATACCTATACCGCGCCCGGCACGCTGATCATCCGCAAGCTGGATGCAAATACGGGCAACCTGATGCCCAACGTAAGCTTCACAGTGACCAAGGATGACGATTCCAGCTTTGCCCTGCGCGATCTTGGCAATGGCTATTACTCGGCCGATCCAAACTCCGAAGGTGACATAGTCAGCAGCATTACCACCAACAGCGTGGGTCAGGCTTACCTCTGGGTTGGCGGCGGCAGCTACAGCATCACGGAGGATGTGCCGACGGGCTATGATGATCCGGGCGCTATCCAAGTAGTGCTTGAGGGCGATGAAGAAAACGAGTACAAGGTTGTAAACATCACCTCTGCAACGGCGGCAAACGGAAATAAATTTGTTTCGGGCGATGGTCTTACCCTTACCATAACCAACCATTCCCGCAGCGTGGAGGTTCGGCTGGAAAAGATATGGGAGGATAAGGAGAATAAGACCGTAAAGCTCCAGCTCTATAATAATGGCTATTCCTTGGGCGACGATTATTGCGTGACCCTCGATGGCAGGATCGATAATGTGGAGAATGCGCCTTGGAAGTGCAGGTTCACGGGTCTGCCGCTCTATGCCGATGGCGCACCGGCAAGATACACTCTGCGAGAGGTGCAGCTGGGTGAGTTTGCTTACTCAGAGGCAATTCCCGAGGACGGCTATCAGTATTATGATGTGAGCTACAGCGATATGCGCTATGTGGATGCGGCTGGCAATCCTGCCGACATCAATACAGCGGCCGCCATCGAGCTTAGCGTGAGCAACCAGCGCAGCACAGGCAACCTCAGCATTAAGAAGCTGGGTGAGAATGGAGAGGCGCTCGCGGGTGCAGTCTTCTATCTCTACGCCGCCGGCGATAGTGAAACACTGCCGGAGCTGATTAAAAATGCAGATGGCACGCTGGAGCTGAAGGATATGGATCCCAAGGTGGTCGTGACCTCCAATGCCAGCGGCATGGTCAATTTCGGCAATGTAGACGCAGGCATGTATTACCTGATCGAGCACAGCGCCCCAGCCGGTCATGACGGCAGCCAATTCCTGTATCGCCTGAATTACACCGTCGCTGGCTATACCATGGAGGTGCTCGATGGCGATACTTGGCAGCCGATTCTCGATAAGAGCGTTGCAAACATGCGCAAGCGCGTGGACGTCACCATCTTAAAGCAGGTGAGCGGCGGGCTGGGTGAAAGGGATAGAGAGTTCCAGTTCACCGTGCGGTGCAACGAGAAAATGGATCCGGGCACGGGCTATACCTTGAATGCCGAAGGCAATGAGGCAAGCTTTACGCTCAGGCACGGTAAGTCCGTCACGCTGAAGGGCATCCCGGTTGGTTCGCAGCTCACGATCAGCGAAACCGGCGCGGATGATTATGAACAGTCCATGCTTGTAAACGGCGTCAACCAGCTCACCAGCTATGTTGTAAGCGTGCAGGAGGGTGAAAATAACATCACCTACATCAATAATAATCCTGCCGTGCCGGATACGGGCATAGTGCTGGATAGCCAGCCCTATGGTTTGGTTCTGCTGGCGGTGCTCGCGGCGGGCAGCCTTGCCTGCCTGCGTAGATGCCGCAGATATAGGAGGCAGCAATGAGCGATAAGAAAAGGCGTGCCCGCGCCGCAGCAGAGCAGCATGCGCAGGCACAGGCGCTCAATGCCGAGCAGCGCCGCGTGGCTGCGTGGCTGAAGAGGCTGCGCTTCAAGCGGCAGCTCATCGGCGGCGTGAGCGAGCGCGATGTTTGGCGCAGGCTGGACGAGCTGAATAGCCTCTACGATCAGGCGCTCAATGCCGAGCGCGCCCGCTATGATGCCCTGCTGGAAATGCAGAGCAGCCAAGCGAATGCCAGCCTAGGCAGGGGGGAGGCTGATGAAAGTAGCTAGGAAGCAGATGAGCCCTGCCGAGGTCATCGCCGCACGTCGGCAGCGGCTGAGCATGCAGGCGGATATACGGGCGCTGGTTCTGCGGATTATCATAATTGCCCTAGCCGCCTACCTGTTCTTTACCCAGCTGTTCTTCATCGGTCAGGTTCAGGGCTTGAACATGTTTCCAGCGGTGAAGGATGGCGATCTTGCCATCGTATTCCGCCTGCAAAGGGAATATGTCAAGGGCGATGTAATAGCCTATCAAACTGCCGATGGCATAAGCTTTGGTCGCATCGCTGCCTGTGCGGGCGATGTTATCTCCATGGATGATAGCGGCGATTGGCTGGTGAACGGAACCATACAGAGCGGCGAGATACTCTATCCCACCTATGCGCTGGAGGGCATGGAATATCCCTATCTTGTGCCGGAAGACAGCCTGTTTATTCTCGGCGACTACAGAACCAAGGCGACAGATAGCCGCATCTACGGAGCCATACCCATGGATCGGGTGGTTGGTAAGACAATTACCATTCTCCGGCGGCGCGGCCTATGAGCCAGAGCAAGCAATTCAATTTGGTTTCTGCCCTCGCAGGCAAGCGGGGGTCGCAATACACGAATTTGTAAGAAAAGGAAGTAGGAAACATGAAGAAGATCATTTCTCTTATCCTCGCACTGGTCTTTGTACTTTGCATGAGCTCCGTGGCATTTGCACACGTCTTAAATGCTGACACTCCTTCGGCAGAGCTTAAAAAGTATTATCAGCTTGTCAATGGTGGCACCAGCCCGGCAGAAAGCTTCAGCTTCACGACTCCGCAACTCTCAAGCTATCCTGACGGCGTTGAAGAAAATGATGTGCCAACAATTGCAAAGAGTGACATTGTGAATAATGTATCGTATGATGCCGGCGGCGCCAGCAAAGATGATGGGAAAAATGAAGTTAGAAAGATTCTGACCATCAATCTTCCCGCGGCAAGCGAGTTTCCTGAGGTTGGTATTTACGTCTATAAGTTTAAAGAAGTCGAGCCCGATAATCCTACCGCTGGTGTGGGATACCATACCGCTGATATTGAGCTGTGGATCACCATTATGAGAGATCCTGATGACAATACTTTCCGTGTTGCATCCATCCATGCAGAAACTGAAGGAGCAAAAACCGATACCATCATCAATACCTACTCCGCTGGCAAGTTGGTAGTGACGAAGGAAGTTACCGGCAACCTCGGCGTAAGAAATGATTATTTTGATGTGACAGTTACCTTCACCGCACCCGAGGGCGAGACAGTCAAAAGCACAATCAGCTATAACGAAGGCACGGATACAAAAACGATTGAACCTAATAATTGGGGTCCTGATGGAACGGCATCCGTTAAAATTTCTCTGAAGCACGAGTCAACTGTTACCTTCGAGAACATCCCCTATGGCGTGACCTATACCGTGGTTGAGGATGATTATACCAGTGATGAAAAGGGCAAATATGACACTGCAAAGTATGACTTCTACGACAAGAACAAGACGATCGATAGCGCAGAGGATACCGTAAAGATCATCAACAATAAGGAAGGTACCCCCGATACCGGCATCAGAATGGATAGCCTGCCCTATATCGTGCTGCTGGGCGTGGTCGTGCTGGCTGCCGTGGTGATGTTCTTCCGTCGCCGCTCCCACAACGACTAAACCCTAGCCTTGCGCACCGGCGGGGGCTTCCCTCGCCGGTCTGCGCCGATCAACCAGCGGAAAGGAGCGGATTGCAGTGGCGCGGCTTATAATAAAAGCGGCAAACGGCTGCATCAGCATTGTGCTGTCCGTCGTTCTGCTGGTTTCCGGCGCATATGCGGTATATTGCCTTTGGGACAATGAACAGATCTATTCCGCCGCCGAAAACGTGCAGGCGGAGCTGATGAGCTTCAAGCCAAAGCCCAGCCCGGAGGAGGAGCAGCAAGACAGCGGCCCCGGCTTTGCCGAGCTGATGGCGATCAACCCCGATGTATGCGCGTGGGTCACGCTGGCTAACACCCGCATTGACCATCCCGTGCTGCAAGGGGAGGGCAATCTGGATTACATCAATATGGATGTGTATGGCAATTTTGCCCTTGCAGGAAGCATCTTTCTGGATTCACGAAATGATGCGGGCTTTGCCGATGCTTACAGCGTGCTCTATGGGCATCATATGCAGAATGGCGGCATGTTTGGCGATCTGGATCTTTATGAGGACGAGGCTTTCTTTCGGGAGAACAGGAGCGGCATGCTGATGCTGCCCGACCGAGCCTACAGCCTAGAAAGCTTTGCCTGCCTGCTGGTGAAGGCTTCGGATAAAATGATTTTTGAACCAGCCATGTGGCAGGATGGGGTCGGCGGTCTGCTGGACTATGCCGAGAGGGAAGCGCTGCACACCGATGCGGCTGCCATTGCCGCGCTGCGAACGCGCCTTGAGGCGGGGGAGGATGTGCAGGTGCTTGCCTTAACCACCTGTTCTTCGAGATTTACCGATGCAAGAACCATCTTGCTGACCACTATGGAGGATTACAGCCTGACGGGAGAGGAGGCGACGACAGTATGAAAACTCTAAGATGTGCGGCGGTGCTGCTCGTGCTTTTGCTGGCGTTGGCTGCCATAATGCCGTCGGCGCTTGCGGAGGCGGCTCAGGTGGAGCTGGGCGCCCGGATCACGCTGGAGAATGCTCCTGCGGAAGCCGAGCAGGAATTTATACTGCGCTTGACAGCCAATGAGGCTGGCTGTCCCATGCCGAAGGGGCAGACTGGCGGCAGCTGTGAGCTTCGCATCACCGGCGCAGGCAGTGTAGCTTTTCCGCCGATCACCTTCAGCCAGCCGGGCGTTTACCACTATACCATCGATCAGCTTTCCGGTGAAAGCAGCGATTGGAGCTATGACGCACGGAGCTATATCGTTACGGTGAGCATCTTTAACAGCGATACTGGCTTTGATGTGGAGGTTGCCCTGCGCGAAAGCGGCAAGGAGGGCAAGGCAGATGAAGCGATCTTCTGCAATATTTACAAAAAGCCTGATGCCAAGCCAACCCCCAAGCCCAGCGCAAAGCCCGACGACAAAGGATCGATCACAGCCACCGGTGAAAATGATGGCTGGCTCTATTGCCTTGGCGGCGCGGCGCTGCTGCTGGTTGCCGCCGTGGTTATCATCTGCCTGCTGCGCAGGAGGGATGAGGAGCAGTACGAAGAACCGATCCAAGAACTGAGCAATGATGGGCAGTAAGGCTGGGCGGCTGCGACGGCGCTTGCTCATATTGCTGCTGGCGCTCTGCCTTGGCGGGGCAGCCTGCCTTGGCTATATGGGCATTGCAGAGCTGATGGAGCGCAGGCAGGGCAGCGCTTATTATGCACGGCTTGCCGAGGCTGCGCATCCTGTGGAAGCGTTGGTTTTTGGATCAAGCTCTGAAGCGGCTCCTGAATCGGTTCAAGAAGAGGCGGTCGCTGTGGAAACGTCGGTTACTGAGGCGATTCACAGCACGGCTTCAGCTCAAAAGCTTGATGCGGCGTCGCCCGTGACGATCCACGAGCCTGAACCGAGCAAGCCGAGCGTGGCTGAGGTCGCTTCAACAGCCAAACCAAGCTCCGCGATGGACTTTAATGCACTTCGAGAAAGCTGCCCGGACGCCGTCGGCTGGATTCGCGTGGAGGGCGGCGGCATTGACCATCCCATTGTGCAGGGCAGTGACAATGATTTCTACCTGAAGCATCTGCCGGATGGCAGCGCCAATGCGCTCGGCTCCATAATGATGGATCAGGCAAACGACCCGGGCTTTGGCGATATGCTCACCATACTCCACGGCCATCACATGCGCTCGGGAGCAATGTTCGGAAGTCTTACGGATTACCGGCAGGAGAAATACTACCGCAGCCACCCGACCATAAGGCTCTTTACCCCGGCTGGCGATTGCGATGCGGAGATCTTTGCCGCCTGCACCGTGAATGGCTACAGCTTTGGTTATCCAACGAGCTTCGAGGACGAGGCAGCCTTCGATCAGTTCGTGCGCAAAGCTGTGTCTGCCACGCCCTATGAAACGGGTGTGGATGTGCAGTTTGGCGATCAAATTCTGCTGCTGTCCACCTGCTCCTACGAATATAGCGGCGCACGCTATATTGTGATGGCAAGGCTCGCTTGGCCGGATGAAGGATGAACCAAAATACAGCAAAGCACCCCGCAGGAGGAAAAGCCTGCGGGGTGCTTTTTGCTTGCCTAGCCGGCGGAGAGCTGCCTATAGGTTGATGCGATCACCACGGCGGAGATCACGGCGGTGAGGATATCGGAGAGTGGCATGGAGTAAAGCACGCCATACAGCCCGAAGAACTGGGGCAGCAGCAGAGCAAGACCCACGCCGAACACAATTTCACGAACCATGGACAGCATCGTAGAGGATACCGCCTTGCCCATCGCCTGAAGGAAGATGAAGGCCGCCTTGTTTACGCAGGCAAGGATCATCATGCACAGGTAGATGCGGAAGGCACGGATGGCAAAGGCGGTATAATAGCTGCTCTCGCTTGCCGCGCCGAAGATTTGGATTAGCGCGTTAGGGAAAAGCTCCACAATCAGCAGCGCCACGGCGCCAACGCATGCCTCGGCAATGAGCAGCATTGTGAACAACTGCTTCACGCGTTTCTTCAGACCGGCACCCATATTGAAGCCGACGATGGGGATGCAGCCTGCCGCCATGCCCACGACGATGGAGATAATGATCTGGAAGAACTTCATTACGATGCCAACCACAGCCATGGGAATCTGAGCATACTGAGGCTGGCTGAAGATTTCGTCCAGCGCGCCGTACTTGCGGATCATATTGTTGATGGCTGCCATTGCGGCGACGAGGGAAATTTGCGAAATGAAGCTGCATATGCCGAGAATGAGGGTCCGCCGAACCACCCCGGCCTTGAGCCTGAAATCCGCCATGCCGAAGTGGAGCACCCTCATGTGGCACAGGTACCACACGGCAAGCACCGCCGTGGCAACCTGACCCAGCACCGTGGCGATGGCTGCACCCATTATGCCCCATTTGAAGATGTAGATAAACACAGGATCCAGTATGATATTGATAATCGCACCCACCACGGTGGAAAGCATGGCAAATTTCGGGTTGCCGTCAGCACGGATGATAGGGTTCATTGCCTGACCAAACATGTAAAATGGTATGCCGATGGTGATGCCAAGGAAGTATTCCTTGGAGCAGGCAAAGGTTTCTTCATTTACAGTGCCGCCGAAGATGACGATGATCTGCCTGCTGAAGATGAGGTAGATTGCCGTGAGCACGAGGCTGGAGGCGATGCTCAGCACCACGGAATTGCCCACGCTGCGCTTGGCTTCGGCAGGCTGGCTTTTGCCGAGGCACATGCTAACGAAGGCACAGCAGCCGTCACCGATCATGACGGCGATGGCGAGGGCGATCACCGTGAGCGGAAAAACCACGGTGTTGGCTGCATTGCCGTAGGAGCCGAGGTAATCGGCGTTGGCGATGAAGATTTGATCCACGATGTTGTAGAGCGCACCCACCAGCAGAGAGATGATGCAGGGCAGGGCATAGCTGCCCATCAGGCGACCCAGCCGCTTGCTGGCGAGGCTGCTTTGGTTCTGAGCTTGGTTTTCCATGGTTGAATAACCTCCCGTTCTGTTTTTGCGTAAAAAAGAAGGCGCAAGTCCATGCAAGTTGGACTTACGCCTTCAGTTATCCGGCAAAGCGCTGAAGCATTCAGCGCCCCGCATACAGAGCCAAGCGGCTTAGCTCTGTACCTTACAGCTACGCACTGCTCTTAATTTAGCACAGATTTCCAGAGATTTCAAACGGAGTTTTGTAAGCGGGAGTTTAAGATTTGCGCCTTGCCAGCTGGAAGGCAGCATGAGAAAGGCTATCGAAGGCGCTCGATTTTGGCGAACTACATCGAAAGTTTAAGTCTGTGTTGCAGCTTGGCTGGATCGATTGACGCAGGGCTGGTTTTGTGGTATACTCAGCGTGCAGCCGAAGATAAGTGGTGGAGTCTGTCATAGGATGCATGCATCCTATTTATTGAGGTTTGCAAGGGTTTCTGCGGGTGTTTGCGTCTTCTGGCTTTGCATGTGTGAAGCCCAGACCGCTGATAAAGCCTAGCCTTTGTCAATGCTTTATGGCTTCACGTTGGGTGAAGCCATTTTTCTGCCTTTCTTCGCAAAACCAGCCATGCCGAGGCGTGTCACAACCGGCATCAACCGCTGAACGCCCAGCTGTCAGGAGGAATCATTCAATGCGTAAAACCAAAATTATCTGCACCATCGGCCCTGCCTGCGAGGATGAGCAGACGCTGACCGAGCTATGTCTGGCTGGTATGAACGTTGCCAGACTCAACTTCTCCCATGGCACCCATGCCGAGCATCTGGAGCGCATCAGGCGCATCTGCCGCGTGCGTGAGAAGCTGAACCTGCCCATTGCCATCATGCTGGATACCAAGGGTCCGGAATACCGCATCAAAACCTTCCAAAACGGCCGCATCACCCTCAAGCCCGGTGATGAATTTGCCTTTACCACCCGCGATGTGGCTGGCGATGCGCATCAGGTGAGCGTGAATTTCTCCGGTCTTACGAAGGACATGCGCCCGGGGGACCACATCCTGCTGAGCAACGGCATGCTCTGCTTCGAGGTAAAGGAAGTCACCGATACCGACGTTAAATGCACCGTCATCAATGGCGGCGAGCTTTCCGACCGCAAGAGCATGAATTTCCCCGGCAAGGTTCTATCCCAGCCCTATCTGAGCGAGCAGGACAGGAAGGACATCATCTTCGGCGTGGAAAACGGCGTGGATTTCATCGCCTGCTCCTTTGTATCCCGCAAGCAGGATCTGCTGGATATCCAGCGGGTGCTGGATGAGGCTGGAGCCGAGGGCGTGGAGCTGATCGCAAAGATTGAAAATAGCAGCGGCGTGGAAAATATCGAGGAAATCTGCGAGGCCTGCTCCGGCATCATGATCGGCAGAGGCGATATGGGCGTGGAAATTCCCTTTGAAATGCTGCCCGGCATCCAGAAGAAGCTCATTACCAAGTGCCGCATGCTGGGCAAGCGGGTTATCACCGCCACGGAGATGCTGGAATCCATGATCCACAATCCCCGTCCCACCCGTGCGGAAACCAGCGATGTGGCAAACGCCATCTATGATGGAACCAGCGCCATCATGCTCTCCGGCGAAACCGCTGCGGGCGACTATCCCGTGCTGACCCTGCAAACCATGTCCCGCATCGCAGAGCATACCGAGCAGAATATCCACTATGCCAAGCGCTTCCGAAAGGCTGAGTTCACCATCCACAGCACCGTGGACGCCATTTCCCACTCCGTATGCGGCATGTCGATCGATTTGGAAGCCAAGGCAATCGCCGTATGCTCCATCTCGGGCATGACGGTGCGCATGGTTTCCCGCTTCCGCTCGCCTGCTCCCATCCTTGGCGTGACCACCAACGAGCGCACTTGGCGGCATCTGGCTCTCTCCTGGGGCGTGCTGCCGGTGATGTGCGATACCTTTGATTCCACCGAGGTGCTCTTCTATGCGGCAAAGAAGCTGGCAAAGAAGCATCTGAAGCTGGAAAAGGATGATAAGCTCATCATTACCGGCGGCATGGCGAACGGCGTCAGCGGCAATACCAACCTGATAAAGGTGGACAAGATCTGACCTTAATAAACTAAAATGCAATCATAAGCAAATGAAACGATAATATAAAATACACCTGCATGCTTGGTCACAGCTTGACCTGTGATTGGTCAAAAGCAGGTGTATT
>CAYWLE010000030.1:0-13263 GCA_964458825.1 uncultured Oscillospiraceae bacterium
CCCCTATACCCGCCTCAATGGCGACCGCGTGCAGCGCCTGCCGGGCAACGTCAACGTCTGCTTCCGCTTCATCGAGGGCGAGGCTCTGCTGATGCACCTGAACGCAAAGGGCATTGCCGGTTCCTCCGGCTCCGCCTGCACCAGCGGCTCTCTGGATCCCAGCCATGTGCTGCTGGCCATCGGTCTGCCCCATGAAATCGCCCATGGCTCGCTGCGGCTGTCGCTGAGCGAGGAAAACACCATGGAGGAGTGCGACTATGCCGTGGATAGCCTGATCGAAATCGTAAAGAGGATCCGCGCCATGTCGCCGCTCTATGATGATTTCCTGAAGGAAGAAAAGGAAAAGAACAAATAATAAGAAGCAGGAAAGCAACTGCATACATCAGCAAAACAGGCATTTCAGCCACAGGGCTATGGAGGTTTGAATTATGGAATATACCGAGCAGGTAATGGATCATTTCATGAATCCCCGCAACATGGGCGAGATGGAGGACGCCAGCGGCGTAGGTACCGTGGGCAACGCCAAGTGCGGCGATATCATGCGCATCTATATCAAGGTGGAAAACGATGTGATCGTGGACGTAAAGTTCAAGACCTTCGGCTGCGGCGCAGCCATCGCCACCTCCAGCAAGGCAACCGAGCTGGTCAAGGGCAAGACCATCGATGAGGCGCTCCAGATCACCAACAAGATGGTCATGGAGTCCTTGGGCGGCCTGCCGCCGGTAAAGGTGCACTGCTCCGTGCTGGCAGAGGAGGCGCTCCACGCAGCCATTCAGGATTACAAGGACAAGCTGGAGAAGGGCGAAAAGCCCGCCTCCGAGGAGGATGAAGAGGTTCGCTACGTCTGATTTGCCAATCCTGATTGACAAATAAAGCAAAATAAGCTATGATTTTCGTGAACGGCCCGGCCTGCGTGTCCGGCCGTTCATTTTAAACGCCGTGGAGGTTGGCTCACATGATTCATGGAAATCTGGAAGGCATAAGGGACAGCGTAATCAAGGAGCTGGAAAAGCTCTACGATGCAGATTTTGAGCGCGATCAGTTTCTGCCAGATCGCCTGCTGAATATACTGGTGAAGTATACCGAGTATACCAACCGGGAGATGCTGGTGTATCTGGGCAGGGATGGCAGCGTGCTGGAGATCGCCATCGGCTCCATCGGTTCTATCGCCCTGCCGGAGTTGCACCTGCGCAGAAATCTGGATAGGCTCTCCGGCTTCCGCTGCATCCATACCCATCCCGGCGGAGACGCGCGGCTTTCCAGCGTGGATCTTCAGGCGCTCAGGCTGCTTCGCTTTGACTGCATGTGCGCCGTGGGCGTGCAGGATGGCCACTGCACCGGCGTGAGCGCTGCTTTTTTGGGCGAGATGGAGTATGATAACTTCTCCATCGTGCTCAAGGGACCGGTCAAGCCCGGTCGCATCCCTCAGCAGAGCTGGCTCAATGAGATCGATCAGGCAGAGGAGCGCGTCAAGGCAGCCATCGCCAAGGGCGGCATTGTGGAGGAGAGCGAAAAGGTAATGCTCATCTCCACCGACAGCGAGGAATCGCTGGAGGAGCTGGCCAGCCTTGCGGAAACTGCGGGCGCGATGGTCATTACCCGCGTGATGCAGAACCGCCAGAAGCCCGACCCTGCCACCTTCATCGGCAGCGGCAAGGCGGAGGAGCTGTCGCTGGTTTGTCAGGCGATGGAGATCGACCTCGCCATCGTGGACGACGAGCTTACCGGCGCGCAGCAGCGCAACCTTGAAAATGCGCTCGGCGTGCGCGTGATCGACCGCACCGCCCTCATACTCGATATCTTTGCCCAGCGCGCCCAAACCGCCGAGGGCAAGCTTCAGGTGGAGCTGGCGCAGATGAAGTATCGCCTGCCGAGGCTAACTGGCATGGGCACGGTGCTCTCCCGTCTGGGCGGCGGCATCGGCACCCGCGGCCCCGGCGAAACCCAGCTGGAGGTGGATCGTCGCAGGATCCGCAAGCGGATCGACGATCTCAACGCCCAGCTGAAGGAGATCAAGCGCCAGCGGGATATGCGCCGCGCCCGCAGAGACAAGCAGGGTCAGATCACCGTGGCACTGGTTGGCTATACCAACGCCGGCAAATCCACGCTGCTCAACGCCCTCTCCGGCGCGGAGGTGCTTGTGGAGGATAAGCTCTTTGCCACCCTTGATCCCGTCATGCGCAATGTGGATCTCCCTGAAAACCGCTCCTGCCTGCTGGTGGATACGGTTGGCTTCATCCGCAAGCTGCCCCATCAGCTGGTGGAAGCCTTCCATTCCACGCTGGAGGAGGCGCTCTATGCCGATCTGCTGGTGGTGGTTTCCGATGTGTCCAATCCTCAGTACCAGCAGCAGCGGGAGACGGTCTTCCGCGTGCTGGATGAGCTTGGCGCAGGCGACCGACCTGTGCTGGAGGCGCTCAACAAGGCGGATCGGGCGAAGATTAGCCCGGATCAGATCGAGCCTGCCGACGCGATCATCATCTCCGCCCGCGAGGGTCGGGGGCTGGATCGCCTGAAGGAGGAGATATCCCACCGCATCGCAGCCATGCGCCACCGCACGGAGCTGACCATCCCCTACGATAAGGGAAATGTGCTCTCCCTCATCCATAGCAAGGGACAGGTGCTTGGCGAGGAATACCTTGCCGAGGGAACCAAGGTGGATTGCCTGCTGGACGCCGCCCTCTACCAGCGCGTGCTGAGCATGCTGAAGTAAGGCTCGCAGGGCGGGCTTGAGAAATAGCATACCAAATACCATTTACGATAGGAGGAAGACTCATGGCGAAGAAAGTGCTTCTGGCCGGTGAATCATGGACGAGCTACACCACCCACGTCAAGGGCTTCGATGCATTCTATACCTCGGTCTATGAGGAGGGCGGCAAGTGGCTCATTGCGGCGCTGGAGAAGGCTGGCTACGAGGTGGATTACCTGCCCAACCATCGCATCCCCAATGAATTTCCCACCACCATGAAGGAGATCGGTCGCTATGCCTGCGTGATCCTCTCCGATACAGGCTCCAATACCCTGCTTCTGCACCCGGATACCTTTTCAAAGTCCATCCGCACGCCCAACCGCTGCATGCTGATCCGCGATTACGTGCGGCAGGGCGGTGCGCTGCTGATGGTCGGCGGCTATATGGCTTTCTCCGGCGTGGACGCCAAGGCAAAGTATGGTCATACTGCCCTTGCCGAGGTGCTGCCGGTGAAGTGTTTGGAGGTTGACGACTTGATGGAGCATCCCGAGGGCGTGTATCCAAGCCTGTGTATGAACCATCCAGCCTTGAAGGACGTGCCGGCAAGCTGGCCACACTTCCTTGGCTACAATAAAACCATCGCCATTGAGGGCTGCGACGTAGCCATGACCATCGAGGGCGATCCCTTCATTGCCTTCGGCGATTTCGGGAAGGGTCGCAGCGCCATCTTCTCCTCTGATTGTGCGCCGCACTGGGGGCCGCCGGAGTTTGTAAACTGGGAGGGCTATGCGCCGCTCTGGAAGGGTATTGTGGATTACATCACCCGCAGCTGATCCCAGACCGCTGATAAAGCCCACAAACACAAAAAATCCAACCGATCGAAGAAGAAAGGTTGGATTTTTTGCTTACTTGTCTTGCAGGGCGTTCGGTAAAGAACGATCTTTTTTATTCAGCCGGCTCAGCTTCTCTCAAAGCTGAAGCCGCAGATCAGCCGCCGCGGAACCTCCCGCAGCGTGAAGCTGAGCAGATAGCCGCCGTCGGGCAGCTCTGCGATTTCCGGCATCATGCTTCCATCCCAAGTGAGGGAAACTGGGCCGATGCGCACGCTTTCCCGCAGGGACAGCGGCTTTTGCAGGCAGGTGAAGCAGAAGCAAAGCTCCTGCGGCGGTCGGATGAACTCAAATGCATCCACCAGCCGCACCGTGCCGTCGGAGCGCATAGTCATCAATGTGCGCTGGTAGGCAGCCATGCCGGAATGCTCGGGATAGGCGTCGGTAAGATCCACGCTCATCAGCTCCCGATCTGCGCCGAAATCCGCGTCGGCAGCCAGCGGCATGCGGGGACGCAGCAACGGCGCCTGACCATCCAGCAGCGGCAGGCTGTGTACCGCGCCGCCGATATCGCCCAAAACGGGTGTACTGTCAGCAAAGAGAGTGATATCGCCCGCATTGGCGCGGCTTCCAGCGCAGCAAATGGCGGCGAGCATGCCGTCCATGCGGGAAACCATCAGCGAGCCATCTTCGCTGTGCGCACGGCGCAGCCGAGGCGGCAGGCTCATTTCATCCTGAAGGGCACGCAGGTATTCCATGCTCAGTAAGCGTCCGCTGATGCTTACGGCGCCGCAGTCGGCATAGTGGCTCAGCTGTGCGCCCAGCGCGGATAGCGGCTTGGAGCGGGTAAGATAGCCCAGACGGAATATATCCAGCCCAGAAATTTCGGGTCGCAGCCCTTCGCCGCCGGGATCGAGGAAGTAATCCCCGCTGATCCAAGGGATGAACAGGTCGTCCAGCCGGTTTTGGGCAGGGAACTCTCGGGTAAAATCCAGCTCGCCCCGCGTGAGCCGCTTGAGCAGGCGGGCGAGGTCGGCAAGGGCGCAGGCGTCGCAGAGGCGGTCTGCATAGGCCGTCGCACCGGAGGGCATGGTCAATGCCACGCGATCCAGCAGCTGTAGCAGGCGCTTCACCGGCTGCTGGCGGCGGGCAGGATCATGCTCCATCAGCAGGCAGGAGAGCAGCAGATCAGACAAAATCAGCGCAGACCGACCCGCCTTGCCCTGCATAAAGGGATAGTCATCATGGGCAACCACGGGAACCAGCAGCCTGCGGCGCAGCACATCCAGCATCACCCGCTGCAAGCGCGGGCATAGCTCCTTCAGCCTTGCGCCGTGGCGATGGTGTATCCATGCCAGCAGCATGCCCGTTTCAGCAGCCTGAAAATCAATGCTGGGTCGGGCTGGATCTTCCACATAGGCGCCGCTGGCGCTCCAGTTTGGCTCCTCGCAGATGGTAAGCACAAGATCCACAATGCGCTCAAGTATCTGCTCGTTGGAATCCACCCACAGGAAGCTCTCCAGCTGCTCCCTGCGGCGGAGCTGGATGCGCGCATAGCGCTCGGGGTCGCGCATGCGATCAAGGGGGGACATCAGCTCTGGCTCGGCCTGTAGCGCCCGCAGCGCAGCCTGTGCGCAGCGATCTGCCCGTGCGTCGCTCGGGCGCGGCGGCGGTATGTTTCCAGGATCCATGGCGGAGCTGGTCAGTATGGATATGCCGCGTGCAAACATGGCCTGTGCCTCCCTTCCCATAATGTATGGCTTATCCTGTGTAGCTTGGCAGGGTTTATTCCTCGGTGTAGGCGGCACGCTCGCCGCCAATGAGCCTCGGGCGGGTACGGGCGGCAACCACGATGGCTGCGCCGATGCGATCGGTTTTCAATCTCACAGGCACGGCAACCTCCCGCAGGTGCATGCCAATGAGGGTAAGACCGATGTCCATGCCTGCGTCGGCACGGATGCTTTCCACCAGCACTGGCTGCTGCATGTGCCTCCAGCCTGCGGTTGCGAGGGAACCGCCTGCCTTCGGGCGCGGCACGGCGCAAACCACGTTCAGATTGTATTTCTCCGCTGTGGCACGCTCCACAACCAGTGCACGATTGAGATGCTCGCAGCACTGGAAGGCGACGGCAAAGCTCAGCTTCTCTGCGACGGCAAGCACGGTTTGCGCCACAACCTCGCCAAGCTCATAGGCGGAGGCATGGCCGATCACGCCGCCTGCGATCTCGCTGGAGGAGCAGCCGACCACCAAAAGCCGCAGAGGATTGAAGTGAACTCTGTTTTCATTGGCTAATTCGGTGATGGCGGCCTCCGTTTGCGCCCGAATAGCGGCGATATCCATGCCGGCAGCCTGCTCGGCTGCGTTTATTTTGCTATTTTCGATGCATTTCATTTGATTTTTGCCTCCTGATTGGCATAGGTCAGATGTTGGTTTAAGATTGGTCTGTGATTGGTCTGTGATTGGGTTGATGCTGGCTTGGCATTGGTTATTTGCGCTGCAAGCTGTGGCTGGTTCACTCCTGCCCGTGCAGGAAGGTGTAGCTGCCCACCGACACAGCCACGGCGAGGTTCAGCGAATCGATCTCAGCGCTCTGGGGGATCATCACGCTCTGGCCGAGGCTGGCAAACTCGGCGGGCAGGCCGGTCTGCTCGTTACCGAAAACCAGGCTATAGGGTGGCTTGGCGCTGCGGGCAGCCTCGTTGAGGGGAATTGCCCCGTCCAGCATGAAGGGATAGAGCCTGCGCTCGGGATGCTCCCGACGGTAATCATCGAAGCGATCATAGGTGTGTACCCGCAGCTTATAGAAGGCTCCCATGGAGGCGCGCAGGGCGTGCGGCTCGAACACATCCACGCAGGGACGGATCAGCGCCACATCCCGTATGCCGAAGCCCAGCAGCGAGCGCATGGCCGTGCCGAGGTTGCCGCTATCGGAGATTTGGCAGAGCACGGCATGGCAGGCGCTTTCATCCAACACGGATTCGAATTTTTCAAAAACCAGCCCGGCAAAGCAATTGTCCTTCTTGGATTCCCGGCGCAGCACGCGCTCCGCCATCTCCTCCCGAACGCCAAGCTCGGCACAGCGGCGGCGCAGCTTTTCCACACCCTCGTTTTTTAAGCCGTCGGGGTGGAGCAGCAGCCGCTGCACGCGCTGGGGCTGAGCCTCCATCAGCATCAGGGAGGGAAACACGCCGAGGGCGTAGCTATAGCTTAGCTTGCGGGAATAGGCTTCCAATTTTGGCATAACATACCTCGATCTATATTGAATAAAGTATTTTTATCAGGCGTTGTAGCGTATCCAGCCGCGAATGTAATCCCGCAGCGCCTTGCTGTGGGTTTCCATGGGAAAGTGACCTGCGGACTGGAGCACATGCCGCTCGGCGCCCTGAAGCAGCTGATCGACCTCTGCGCGTGCGGCGGGGGTGAGGGCGGCGTCGCGACCGCCGATGAGAGCCATGGCGGGGCAGAAGCCGAGGCTGCACTGTGGCGGCGTGGCATTTTCCCGCAGCATGCGCAGGAAGGCTTCCTCTGCGCCGCGGCGCAGCAGCGGCGCGCGCATGCGATCCACAATGTAATCGTCCATCGGGTAGCCGGAATAGTGCTCCACCATGCGGCGAAAGCGCTCCCGCGCGGGAATGGTTTCCCGAAACCAGCCTTCGGGGGATGGAAACTTCGGGCTTGGTTGGATGGAAAAGAGCGGCGCTATGTGAACCTGAGATTTCACGCTGTCGGGATAGAGGGCGGCCATTTCCAGCACGGCGGCGCAGGCGCTGCCATGCCCGAAGAGGTGCCATATGGAGGCGGGAGCGCCGCTGCGGCGATCCACCTCATCGAGTATGCCCCATGCGATATTTGCCCGCATGGAGCTGCTCTGGGGGATATTTGCGCTGCAATCGCTCCTGCCGAAGCCGGGCAGATCCACAATGACGCACAGGCAGCCAAGCTGTGCAAGCTCCGGCACCAGCTTGCGCCAGTGGAAGGCGCTTATCAGCGGAGAGGAGAGGAGCATCACCCGCTCTCGGGGCGTGCCTTCGGGCGCGACGATGCGGAAATGCACGCGGATGCCGTGGAAGGAGAGGAACTGACTGCCGGACTGGTTTTCAAGCTGGCTTTCGGTCTGGCTGGCAGAGCGGATATCGAGCTGACTTTCTTCTGTCACCTGCGCGCACATCTCCTCTCGGTAGTTTTGAGCCGATTTTTGCTCTCTGATATAAACCCATATTATTCTAACATAGATAGATAAGCAAATTACTAAGATTTCAAGGCGATTCAATGACAGAATTCTTAATGCATTCTGCGCAAACTGAAACGGAAAAGATGTTGCAGGAAGCTTGGAACTATTGTATAATAAACTTTGCGACGTATGATCGGCGTTGGTTTTTTCGCGTTTGAGGGATTTTCAGGGCATTTGCCTGCCTTTATATGCGTATATGAGCACTGGATGGATGAAGGGAGCCGGTTTTTGACCGGGTTGATGCGGATCATGAAGGAAAAACTGCGGATTTACGGCTGCGAGCGTCTGGAGGGCGAGGTTGCGGTCAGCGGCGGAAAAAACGCTGCTGTGGCGATCATTCCGGCGGCGTTGCTTGCGGATTCACCGTCTACAATTGAAAATGTTCCAGATATCAGCGACGTCCGTGTGATCATCGAGATGCTCGAATGGCTGGGCGCGAAGATCGACTTCCGGGAGAACACCATGTGGATCGATCCTCGGAAAGTGGATAAATACAATCCTCCCTATGAGCTTGCGAGCCGGATGCGTGCATCCTATTATCTGGCGCCGGTGCTGCTGGGGCTGTTCCACAGGGCGGAGGTTCCGCTGCCCGGCGGCTGCGATATTGGCGCGCGACCCATTGACCAGACCATCAAGGGCATGGAGACCCTTGGCGCGAAGGTGGAAACGCTGGGCGGCGTGCTGGTTGCCACGGCGGAGGAGCGGATGCAGGGCGCGGATATCTTTCTGGACATGCCCAGCGTGGGTGCGACGGTCAATTCCATGCTGACGGCGGTCTCCGCCTCCGGCATGACCTGCATACATAACGCGGCAAAGGAGCCGCATATTGTAGACCTTGCCAACTTCCTATCCAGCATGGGCGCTTATGTGAAGGGCGCTGGCACGGACGTGATACGCATTCGCGGCGGCAGGCAGCTGCATGGTGCGAATTACACGGTGGTTCCCGATCAGATCGAAACGGGCACGCTGATGATTGCTGCGGCGGCGGCCGGCGACGATGTATACATCACCGGCGCGATACCCACGCATATGGAATCGCTCTCGGCAAAGCTATTGGAGATGGGCGTGAACGTGACCAGCGAGGACGACTGGATCCGCGTGCGCAGCAACCGGGTGTTCCGGGCGGTGAACGTAAAGACGCAGGGCTATCCCGGCTTCCCCACCGATTTACAGCAGCCGCTTTCCGCGCTTCTGACGGTGGCGAACGGGGCAAGCATCGTGACCGAAACGATATATGAATCCCGCTTCCGCTTCTTGGATGAGCTGCGCAAGATGGGCGCCAATTGCAGGGTGATCGAATCCAGCGCCATCATAACCGGCGTGGATCGGCTGGTTGGCGCACGCGTGAACGCCACCGACCTGCGCGCAGGCGCGGCGATGGTGATCGCGGGTCTGATGGCCGAGGGCGTGACGGAGATCGGCGGCGTGAGCTACATACTGCGCGGCTACGAGCGCATAGATGAAAAGCTGCGCAGGCTGGGCGCGCATATCGAACGCATTCCCTACGAGGATGGCGGCTACTAAGACCTGAGCGGAGCTGAAAATGGCTGCTTGGGCGGAAAAATGGGCGGTCAAGCGCCATAATATAACACAACTATCCACGAAAGCGCAGATTTTTTGGTTGTAATTGGGCGGGATGCGTGTTATAATATAAAGGAATAGATTAGCAAAGCATGACCGCCGATTATCGGCGGTGTGTTTTTAGAGGAGAAAGAGTGGCGCCGCGCCATGCAGGCTGGCGTGCTCTGGCGATCCATGTGCCGTGCAGACGCGGCAGAAGAGGTTTGGCATGAAAGAGGTTTTTGCACGAAAGAGAAGCAGCAAAGACCTGTTTTGTGTGTCAGTCAGCGGCTGAAGGCAGCCGTAAGCAGAGCGGAGGTGCGCAATTGCCGAAGAAAGCAATGTCCGTCAGGGAGGCGGAAAAGATCGCCCAGCAGATCGCGGACGAACAGAGAGTCGAACTGGTGGATGTGGAGCTGGTGAAGGAGCCGACGGGGCATTTCCTGCGCTTCTTTATTGAAAAGGGCGATGGCGTGAGCCTGAACGAGCTGGAGGCATTCCACCGCAGGATACAGCCGCTGGTGGAAAATGTGGAGTACGACTACATGGAGGTTTCCTCTCCGGGCGCGGATCGACCGCTGAAGACCGAGCGGGACTTTGAGCGCGCGGCGGGCATGGCTGTGGAGCTGAAAACCTACCGGCCGGTGAACGGAGCCAAGCAGTTTCAGGGCGAGTTGATCGGGCTGGAGGACGGCGTGATCCGCCTGCGCAGCGAGGGCGGCGAGGAGCTTGCCTTCAATAAGCGGGACGTGGCGATCGTGCGTCCGCTGATCGAGTTTGACGAGGAGGATCTGAAGGACGACGCTCCGGCAGATCAGTAAATATTATTCCCATAGGCAGGATAGGCAAAGCAAGCGAGGGTCTGTTCCCCAGAGCGGATCGACATTAAATCAGGAGGAAACTCAAAATGGCAAACGGTGGAATTGATTCCGTTGAATTTTTCAGCGCGCTGGACGCAATGGCCAAGGAGCGCAGGATCAACAAGGAAGTGTTGTTCTCTGCCATCGAATCGGCGCTGATTTCCGCATATAAGAAAAACTTCGGCAAGACCGCCAATGTGCGCGCCGTGATCGACCCGGAAAAGGGCAAGGTGGAGGTTTACTCCCGCAAGACGGTGGTTGAGGAGGTCAACGATCCTCAGTGCGAGATGACCCTTGCCGACGCGAGGGAGATTCGCCCCCAGTATGAGCTGGGCGACTTGGTGGAGGTTCCCGTAACGCCCCGCAATTTCGGTCGCATCGCCGCTCAGACGGGCAAGCAGGTGGTTGTGCAGCATCTGCGCGAGGCAGAGCGCGGCGTGATCTACGATGAATATAGCCAGAAGGAAAATGAGATATTGACAGCCATCGTGCAGCGCGTGGAAAACAAGCAGGTGTTTGTGGAGCTTGGCCGCGTGGAGGGCATGATCGACGTGAGCCAGCAGATGCCTACCGAGGAGCTTGGTCCCAACGACCGCATCAAGGTTTACGTGCTGGAGGTTTCCCGCCTTGGCCGCGGCCCGCAGGTTTTCGTAAGCCGCACCCATCCGGGGCTGGTGAAGCGCCTGTTTGAAATTGAGGTTCCTGAGATCGTGACCGGCGTGGTGCAGATCAAGTCCATCGCCCGCGAGGCTGGCTTCCGCACCAAGATGGCCGTGCATTCCACCGATCCCATGATCGACGCCGTGGGCTCCTGCGTAGGCCCGAGGGGCATGCGCGTGGAAAACGTGGTAAACGAGCTGAAGACCGAGAAGATCGATATCGTAAAGTGGTCGAGCGATCCGGCAGAGTACATCGCCAACGCACTGAACCCGGCGCGTGTCATCAGCGTGCTGGTTTCAGAAACGGAGAAGGCCGCGCGGGTCATCGTGCCGGATAACCAGCTTTCGCTTGCCATCGGCAAGGAGGGTCAGAACGCCCGCCTCGCTGCAAAGCTGACTGGCTGGAAGATCGATATCAAGAGCCAGAGCCAGATAGAGGCAATGGCTGGCGAGGCTAAGGACGCCGAAGAGGCGATCGACGCGGATGCAGCGGAAACGGAAGCGGAGGTTGAACTCTAATGCCAGTGAAGCCGCGCAAGATACCGATGCGTATGTGCGTTGGCTGCCGCGAGATGAAGCCCAAGGCGACGCTTTTGCGCGTGGTGAAGCCGCAGGAGGGTCAGGCGCATATCGATAGGAGCGGCAAGGCTCCCGGGCGCGGCGCTTACGTGTGCAACAGCATTGAGTGCCTGAAAAAGGCACAGAAGATACGGGCGCTGGATCGGGCGCTTGAAACAAAGATCGAGGACGACGTATTTATGCAGCTGCAAAGCCAGATCACATCGGAGGCAGAGGCATGAAGCGGGCGCTGAGCATGCTGGGTCTGTGCATGCGCGCTGGCAAGCTGGTCAGCGGCGAGAAGGCATGCGTTCAGGTGATACGCGCTGGCGGAGCCTGCGCCGTGCTGCTGGATGGCGCGGCAGCGAAGAACACGAAAAAGAGCGTCAGCGATGCTTGCAGCTATCGCGGCGTGCCGCTTCTGCGCACGCCGGAGAACGAGCTGGGCTGCGCAATTGGAAAACCCGGCCGCATGGTGGCGGCAATTACCGATCCGTCGATGGCGGGTCGCATACTGGAGCTTGCAGGAGCCGACTCAAATGAAAACCGGCCCAAATGAAAAAGTCGGGCTTATGATTACTATCGGGGGTGCATTTAGGGAATGACAAAAGTCAGGGTTCAGGACGCAACCAAAGAGTTGAGCACAAATACCGGAAGGATGCTGGAAAGCATATCGCAGATGCGGAAAAAGACGCAGGATATGCTGGGCAGCCTGCGCAAAATTTCGGGTGATTTCGCACGCGAGGCGCAGGAGATCAAGGATCGTGAGGTCAAGGAGGAGCAGCGCAAGCGCTATGAGGCCGAGGCGCAGTTCATGAACGCCTACTCCAGCGAACACGTACCGGAGGTGCCTGCCGAGCCCAAGGCGGAGGCAAAGCCTGAGCCTGTTGTCGAGCCCAAGACCGCGCAGAGCGAAGCCCCCGCAGCCAAGGCAGAGCAGCCGGAGGCTCCCGCCGCAAAGACCGCGCAGCCGCAGCAGGGTGCGCAGCAGCGCTATGGCAGACCTGCCCAGCCGGGTCAGCCGGGTCAGCGCCCGCAGGGGCAGTATGGCAGACCCGCCCAGCCGGGTCAGCCGGGTCAGCGCCCGCAGGGGCAGTATGGCAGACCTGCCCAGCCGGGTCAGCCGGGTCAGCGCCCGCAGGGGCAGTATGGCAGACCTGCTCAGCCGGGTCAGTTTGGCCAGCGCCCGCAGGGGCAGTATGGCAGACCTGCCCAGCCGGGTCAGCCGGGCGGCAGACCGCAGGGAGATCGTCCCTATGGTCAGCGTCCGCAGGGTCAGGGCGGCGCACAGGGTCAGGGTGGACGCAGCTTCGGCGGTGGCAACCGTACGGGCGGCGGCTTTGGTCGCAGCAAGATGCCCGATCTCATGCCGCAGGTGGAGAAGGAGCGCGTATCCAACTACGATCCCAACAAGAAGCAGTACGTGCGCCAGAACGACCCGGAGCGCAATGCCAACCGCAATAACGGCCGTCGCCGCGATAACGGCGTGAACATGTCCATCAATGGCTATGACGACGAGTTCACCCGCGGCAAGAGGAAGAAGAAGGTCGCCCAGCAGACGAAGGTCTTTGAAACGGTTCGCATCGAAAAGGCCGTTATGACCGCAGAAACCATTACCGTGCGCGACCTTTCCGAGCGCATTGGCAAGCCTGCGGGCGAGATCATAAAGAAGCTGATGATGCTTGGCATCATTGCAACCATCAATAACGAGCTGGATTACGAAACCGCCGGTCTGGTTTGCGCGGAATATGATATCGAGCTTGAAAAGAAGATTGCCGAGACCGCCGAGGACATCCTCGAAAAGGAGGATGTGGACGATGCAGAGGAGGATCTGGTGGCAAGGCCGCCGGTCGTGACCATCATGGGTCACGTCGAC
>CAYWLE010000031.1:0-12924 GCA_964458825.1 uncultured Oscillospiraceae bacterium
CTTCACGCCGTCCTCGATGTTGGTCACAGCGCGACCGGCGGACTGAGGTATCTTCAGCTCGTTGAGTATGCGCTCGAATACGTCCCTGTCCTCGGCATTGTTGATGGCTTCCACGCCGGTGCCGATGATGTCCACGCCGCGGTCATGCAGCGGCTGGGCAAGGTTGATGGCTGTCTGTCCACCCAGCGAGGCTATGACCTCGTTCGCACCCTCGTAGATGAGGATGTTCATTACGTCCTCGGTGGTCAGCGGCTCAAAGTAGAGCTTATCGGCGGTGGTGTAGTCGGTGGATACGGTTTCCGGGTTGTTGTTGATGATGATCGCCTCATAGCCAGCCTTGCGGATGGTGGTCACGGCATGCACGGTGGAGTAGTCAAACTCCACACCCTGACCGATGCGGATGGGACCCGCGCCCAGCACCACCGTCTTTTTCCGGTCGGTCACGATGGACTGGTTCTCTCCCGCGTAGCTGGAATAGAAGTAAGGAATATAGGCGTTAGTGTGGCAGGTATCCACCATGCGGTACACGGGCATGATGCTCTCCTTGCGGCGCAGGTCGAATACCGCACGCTCGTTCACCTTCCACAGCTTGGCAATGAACTTATCGCCGAAGCCCAGCTTCTTGGCTCCCCGCAGCACCTCCACGTCCATGGGCTTTGCGGCAAGCACGGTCTCGTAGTCGGTGATGCGCTTGATCGCCTCGATGAAGTAGGGCGTGATGGCGGTAATCTCATACAGCCGCTCCACGCTCATGCCCATGCGCAGCGCCTGAGCGATGGCATAGATGCTGTCGTCACGGAATACCTTCAGGTACTCCTCCAGCTCCTCTATGCTCTTGTTGTCAAACTTCGCCATATGGAAGTGGCACACGCCGATCTCCAAAGAACGCACGCCCTTGAGCAGCGCCTCCTCCAGAGTGGAGCCAATGCCCATCACCTCGCCGGTCGCCTTCATCTGGGTACCCAGCTTGTTGTTTGCAGAGGTGAACTTATCAAAGGGGAAGCGGGGCAGCTTGGCGACGATATAATCTAGGCTCGGCTCGAAGGCAGCGTTGGTATTGGCGATCTTGATCTCCTCCAGCCGCATGCCCACGGCGATCTTTGCCGTCACACGGGCGATGGGATAGCCGCTTGCCTTGCTCGCCAGCGCGGAGGAGCGGGACACCCGGGGGTTGACCTCGATCAGGTAATATTCAGAGGAATGGGGGTTGAGCGCAAACTGCACATTGCAGCCGCCCTCTATCTTCAGCGCCTTGATAATCTTGATGGCGCTGTCGTTGAGCATCTTCAGGTCGTGGTCGTTCAGGGTGAGGATGGGCGCGACCACGTTGGAGTCGCCGGTATGCACGCCCACGGGATCGATATTCTCCATGCCGCAGATGGTGATGGCATGGTCGGCGCCGTCGCGCATGACCTCAAACTCGATCTCCTTGTAGCCCTTCACGCTCTTCTCCACCAGCACCTGATGCACGGGGCTGAGGCGGAAGGCGTTCACGGCGATCTCGATCAGCTCCTCCTCATCATAGGCAAAGCCGCCGCCAGTGCCGCCCAGAGTGAATGCCGGGCGCAGCACCACAGGATAGCCAATCTGCTTGGCTGCCTCCACGGCCTCCTCCACGCAGTAGGTTATCTGGGAGGGAATGACCGGCTCGCCGATCTCCTGACACAGCTCCTTGAACAGCTCCCTGTCCTCGGCGCGCTCAATGCTGCGGCTGCTGGTGCCCAGCAGCTCCACCTGACACTCCTTCAGCACGCCCTTCTTTTCCAGCTGCATGGCAAGGTTCAGACCGGTCTGCCCGCCGATGCCGGGTATGATGGCGTCCGGGCGCTCGTAACGAAGGATGCGTGCCACATATTCCAGCGTCAGCGGCTCCATATACACCTTGTCCGCGATGCTGGTGTCGGTCATGATGGTCGCCGGGTTGGAGTTCACCAGCACAACCTCATAGCCCTCCTCCTTCAGCGCAAGGCAGGCTTGGGTGCCGGCGTAGTCAAATTCCGCCGCCTGACCAATGACGATGGGACCGGAGCCGATAATCATGATTTTCTTCAGATCAGTTCTCTTGGACATGCTCTTTTTCCTCCGCTTCTTCAATTTGTGCTTCTATGGTTTCAAGCCTCTGGTTTTTAAGCCTGTGGTTTCTATATTGGGTGTTTTTAAGCTGCTAAGTCGGTCTTTCCTGCTCTGCCAGCCAAGCGAGCCTGCCGCCGGCAAGGGTCATCAGGCACTGACCGAACACATGCTCCCCGGCAAAGGGCGTGCTCCTGCCCTTGGATAGAAAGGCGGCCGGGTCGATGATATATTCGCTGTCGAGGTCGAACACAGTTATATTCTCCCCCGCCTCCTCTATGCCAAAGCGCCTGCGGGGATTCAGGCTCATCAGCTCGATCAGCCGCTTGAGCGTGATGGCTCCCGTGCGCACCAGATGGGTGTATAAAAGCGGGAATGCCGTTTCCAAGCCAACCACGCCCATCAGGCTGCCAGCCAGTCCCCTGCCCTTCTCCTCGGCGGAGTGGGGCGCATGGTCGGTGGCGATCATATCGATGGTGCCGTCGGCAATGCCGTTGAGCAGCGCCTCCTGATCCTCGCGGCTGCGGATGGGCGGGTTCATCTTGAACCTTCCATCCTCTTTGATCATGCTGTCGTTGAGGATGAGGTAGTGCGGTGCAGTTTCACAGCTCACGTCTATGCCGTCCGCCTTTGCCTGCCGGATCAGCTCCACGCTCTCCTTTGTGGATATGTGGCACACATGATAGCCGCAGCCCGTTTCCTTGGCAAGCTTCAGGTCGCGCTCGATGGGCTTCCACTCGCTCTCGGAGCATATGCCCCTGTGGCCATGGCTGCGTGCGTATGCGCCGTCGTGGATGTATCCGCCGCGCAGCAGGCTGTTGTCCTCGCAGTGGGCGGCGATCAGCCTGCCAAGCTGCTTGGCTTGCAGCATAGCCTCCCGCATCAGCCCTGCATCTTGCACGCCCCGCCCGTCGTCGGAAAAGGCGCACACATGCTTTGCCAAGCCAGCCATATCAGCCAGCTGCTCCCCCGCCTCGCCAATGCTGATCGCGCCGTAGGGCAGCACCTGTATCGCCGCGTCCCTGCGGATGATCTCCAGCTGCTCGTTCAGCTGCTCCACGCCGTCGGGCACGGGCTTGAGGTTCGGCATCGTGCACACGCTGGTATAGCCGCCTCTGGCAGCCGCTCTGGAGCCAGTGGCAATGGTTTCCTTGTACGAAAAACCCGGCTCTCGGAAGTGCACATGCACGTCCACGAAACCGGGCAACACGTATGCAGAATCGATGGCCGTTTCCAGCGTTTCGAAGCCAGCGGCTGAGAGGGAAAGCTCACGAATAGAAAAGCCGCCGTTTTCGAAAACCTGCGCATTCTTGATGCAGCATTTCACCGTCGGTTCACTCCCTTCCAAGCAAAACATTCCGAAAAAACGCTCCTGCCACCTTGCAAGAGCCGCTTTCCCGCCGCAGCCAAAGGAGCCACAGCCCCACAGCCTCGGCACATACAAAAAGACGCCGAGCGTCCCATGCATATTTATACAGCTCACTGCACAGATAACAGCGTATCTCTCTGGAACGTTTTAGGTATTTTATCACAGCCAGCATTGCATGTCAACGTAGATTCCAATTAAGTTTTCCGAAATTGTTCAAAACCCGCCGAGAGAGGAACTGGCTCCTCCCTCGGCGGGCTGCCATGCGCTTCTTGGGTTCAATTCAGCCGTCAAGCCTGCTCTGCCTGCGCAAATTGCAGCGCCTGCCGCCTGCTTTCCCGCCGGAAGGTGAAGTGCAGGATCACACCCTTGGCCATGCTGGTGAGGGTGAACGCCCACCATATGCCGTCCAGCCCCAGCGCTCCCCGGCTGAGCAGATAGGCAAGCGGTATGCGCATGGAGGTAAATACGATGGATATCGCGCTGCACACCTTCGTTCTGCCAAGACCGGATATCGCCGCAATGGCGATAATCTCCACGCACAGCAGAGGCTCGCACACGCCCAGTATCCGCAGGTAGCTCACCGAGATGGGTATGACCTGCGCCTCATGAAAGAAGATGCGGGAGATCGTCTCCGGGAATATGCTAAAGAGCGCCAGCACCACGCAGCCCCAAGCAAGCATCACGATGGCTGCTATGCTGTAACCCCTGCGCACACGCTCCATCTTTCGTGCGCCGAAATTCTGCCCCACGAAGGCGTTGAGCGCCGCAGCAAAGCCATCGGCAGTGTTCCACGATATGGATTCGATCTGCGAACCAACCCTCTGGGTCGCCACGGCAGCATCGCCAAAGGTCGTCACCATGCGGGTCAGAACCATCGAAATCATGCAGTAAACCGTGTTCTGCACCGCCGTCGGCCCGCCGATGCGCACGATGTCCCCCACGATCCTTCCCTCTGGCAGGGCAAATAGCCGCACGCCGCCCAGCAGGCTCTCGCCGTTCTTCACCCTCAGCGCACGCGCCGCCATCACAATGGTCACGATCACCTGCGCCGATACCGTCGCCACAGCCGCTCCGATCACCTCCAGCCTCGGCAGGAAGCCCCAGCCGAATATCAGCAGTGGATCGAGCGCCATATTGGCGATCAGACCGATAAAGTTTGCCATCAGCGGCGTTCTTGAATCGCCGTGCGCCGTAAATAGACCGGTCAGCACCGTGTTCAGGTAGGAGAATATGATCAGCCCGCAGGTAATGCGCAGGTAGCTCTGCGCATAGGCGATGGATTCGGGATCCGCAATGCCGAAGAAGCCAACCAGCGGCTGGGCAAAGGCAAGGGAAACCAAGCCAAAGGCAAGCCCAAATGCCACGGCAAGCACGATGGCTGCGTGGCTATATTTCCGTGCGCCCTCCCTGTCGCCCGCGCCGAGACACTGCGCCGCATAGACCTGACCGCCCATGCGCGCCAGCGAGGACAGCCCCTGCGACAGCCATATGAACATGCCGCCAACGCCCACGCCAACCACAGCCTTGGAGCCCAGCTTGCCAATCCAAGCCATATCGGTGATATTATAGGCGGTGGACAGCAGCGATGAAGCCATGATCGGCATCGCCAGCCGGGTCAGCACCCTCAGGATCGGCCCTTCCGTCAGCCTGCCCTGCAATTTCGTTTCCATAGCAACCTCCGCTTCCCTTCGTATTGACCTGCCAAGAGCGGCATTTCCAGCGTCCAAGCACGCAAAAGGAGCGCGCCGCGATGGAAAGTCTCTGCCGCAGCGCACTCCTTTGCCGCTCCAGTGCCTAAGCCCTATGACCGGCTCAAGCGCTTACTCGATAGTCAGAATATCTGCAAATCCGGTGATCTCGAAGATCTCCATAATGGTTTCATTCACATGGATAACCTTCATCTCGCCCTGCTTGTTCATGGTCTTCTGTGCGGTTAGCAGCACGCGCAGACCAGCAGAGGAGAGATAGTCCAGCTTCTCCATATCCAGTATCAGGCTGGTAACGCCGGCAATGGCATCCTTGATTTCCGTTTCCAGCTGAGGCGCAGTGGTGGTATCGAGTCGTCCACCGAGGGCGATGGTCAGTTCGCTGCCGTTGCTCTTCTTTTCGATGGTCATGTTGGTATACTTCCTTTCTCTAGCTTTGATCGCGGCTCAGATCCCGGCGCAGAGCCAGCCTCCAGCCCGGAGCTCGGTCTTTATATGATTTATTCCTGCATTTATGTATGTGCGGCGGTCTGCTCCAGCCGAGCCGCCGCCCCCCTATATTGCTATTATTATAGCAAAACAAGGGCTTCTTCTCAAGTACCTATTCTAAAAAAAGCAGAAAAAAGCTTTGCATTTCCAGCCAAACCAGCCAAGCCTCATTGCCTTGCCCGCAGCTCCCAGAATGCCACTGCCGACGCAGCAGCCACATTCAGCGAATCCATACCGTGCCGCATGGGTATCATGGCGCAGTGATCGCAGGCAGCCACCGTTTCCGCCTTCAGACCGTCGCCCTCGGTGCCGAGGAATATCGCCAGCCTCTCTGCCGCAGCCAGCCGACCATCATCAATGGGCAGGGCGTCCGCCCGCAGCGCCATCGCCGCCGTGACAAAGCCCTGCGCATGCAATAGCGCCATGCAATCCTCCAGCCATGTGGCGCTGTCCTTCCCCACCGTTGCCCACGGCAGCAGGAAAACCGCGCCCATGCTCACCCGCACGGCACGCCGATACAGCGGGTCGCAGCAGCTGGGGCTCAGCAGCAGCGCATCCACGCCAAGGGCAGCGGCGCTGCGCATGATGGCTCCCATGTTGCTCGCATCCACAATGCCCTCCAGCACAGCCACGCGCCGGGCATTGGCGATCACCTCGCCAGCCTCCCTCTTGGCTGGTCTGCGCATGGCGCAGAGCACGCCCCGGGTCAGTGCATAGCCGGTCAGCCTGCCCAGTATCTCCCGCTCGCCGGTATAGATGGATATGTCTCCCGCCCGGGCGATCAGATCCCGTGCGTCGCCATCCACATGCCGCTTCTCCATCAGCATCGATATCGGCACGCAGCCAGCCTCCAGCGCGTAGGCGATCACCTTCGCACTTTCGGCTATGAATATCCCATGCTCCGGGTGCTGGCGGCTTCGAAGCTGCGCCTCGGTCAAATGCGCATAGGGAGCCAGTCCATCGTGGTCAAGGCTCGTTATCTCTATGATCCTGCTCATTTTTTCTCTCCCAGATTTGTATCTCCAAGCACCCTCGTCAGGCAAAGGGTTCCTTCGTAACCCGGTGCGCCGCAATCTCGTCAATCACCGCATTGCTGCGGCGCATCTCCAGATAGAAGCCCATGATGGCGGCGATATCCTCCGGCAGCATCATGCCCTCGGGGCTGAGATCAGGCCGCACCATGGCGATCATCGGCGTGAATACCGATCCGGGGCTGATCACATGCACCCGTATATCATCCCTGTAAACCTCGTTGGCGAGGGACTTGCTCAGCCCCAGCAGCGCATGCTTGCTCGCCGCATATACGCTCTGGTTCACATATCCCCTGTGAGCAACCACCGAGCAGATATTGATAATGGTGGCGCAGTCGCTCTTGCGCAGCTCCTTCAGTGCGCGCTGGCAGAGGAAATAGGGTGCGCGCACGTTCACCTGCATGATGGCGTCGAAAAGCTCCGGCGTCATCTCCTCCACGCCGCAGTTGTGGGAAAGACCGGCGTTGTTCACGATCACATCCACGGAGCCAAAGCTCGTCCGCGCGGTATCCAGCAGCGCATCCACATATTCCAGCCTGCCAAGGTCGCCCGCGCAGACCACGCTCTCCACACCCATGCCGCTCAGCCGCCCGGCAAGCGCCTCCAAAGCCTCCTGCCGCCTGCCTGCCAGAACCAGCCGCATGCCATATTCCGCCAGCCGCATGCACAGCGCCTCGCCTATGCCGCCTGCCGCACCGGTCACGATCGCCACCTTTCCCCTCAGAAACGCACCTCTCTGCTCCATGCCAACCTCCTGTGTAAGCCTCTTTTTTCCGTATACCAGCATATCGAGCCACAAAACAAGCGGCAGAGCCATTTCAGACCCTGCCAGAGCTTCGCCTTGCTTTACGCAATTTCCAGCGCAATCTCCATCATCTTGGTGAAGGTATTCTGCCTGTCCTCAGCCGGCAGAGCCTCGCCGGTCACGATGCTGTCGGAGATGGTTAGCAGCGCCAGCGCATTCTTGCCTGCCACCGCCGCGTTCAGGTAGAGGGCATACGCCTCCATCTCCACGCAGAGCACGCCCAGCTTCATCAGCTTTGCGGAAGCCGTTTCATAGCCGCCCTGCTCGTAGAAGCAGTCGCTGGAGAATACAGCGCCGGGAACCACATGCTGTCCCAGCTTTTCGCCCGCAGCCACAGCCTTCGCCAGCAGCTCATAGCTACAGCAGGGAGCCAGCGTGCCATTGAAGCCAAACTGATAGCCATAGTTGGAGGTGGTATAGGCGCTCATGCCCGCGACCACGTCCCGCAGCTTGAGCTTGTCGCTCATTGCTCCGGCGGAACCCACGCGAATGATGTTTTCTACGCCGTAATAATTGTACAGTTCATAGGAATAGATGCCGATGGAGGGCATGCCCATGCCGGAAGCCATCACGGAAACGCGCTTTCCCTTGTAATAGCCGGTATAGCCCTGCACGCCGCGAACGTTGTTCACCAGCACAGCGTCCTCAAGGTAAGTATCGGCGATAAACTTCGCTCGCAGGGGGTCGCCGGGCATCAGCACCGTCCTTGCAAAGTCGCCCGCCTTGGCGTTGATGTGCGGAGTCGGAATATTGCTCATTGGTTTTTTCCTCCTGTGTATTGTATTGGTAGATTATTGTATCGGCAGATTATTGTATCGGTGGTTTATTGCATGGTTATTTGGCTAGCCAGCCTTCTCAGGCGCATAGGAGCCGGGATGGAAGGTATCGGACATGAACGAGGCAAGCGCCGCGCCGAAATCCATCTCCCGCGTGTGCATCCGCAGCAGGGTGCCGGCCAGCATAAGCGCGATCACCAGCGCACCCGCCACGATCACACTAATGCGCAGCGCCCGAGCGCTCTTCTTTCCCGTTTTTCCCGTCTTTGCTTGCATCGCTTTCATCCTCTGTTTCCGTCGGTTCATCCTTCCCCAGCGGAGCATGCACGGCATAGAGCCGCGCTTCATTTGCCTGCGCAGGCAGCACGCCGCCGTCCGCATCCGTTATTGCAGGCGCAAGCCCCGTGCATTCCGTGGCGCTGACCACCATCTCATGCCCGTCAATGTCGGCCTCCGGCTGACCGCTGCACCGCCTCAGTTCATCTGCATTTGCCGATCTGTTTTTCTTCATGATCTCATCCCCCTTCGCGAGGGATTCTTTCCAGAGAGGGCTGCGGCTATGCAGGGCGGCGGCTCACTGCCCCTTGAGCGCCTCGTCTCCGGTGCGCAGGTAGCCCGTGCGGATCAGCTCGCTGATCTCCCACGGACGGCTCTCTGCATCGGGATAGAGTATCAGCATCTCGCGATATGGCTCGGGGTTGTCCGGCTGCATGGCGATGCATTTCCTGAGCATACCTGCCGCCGCCTCGATATCGTCTGCCTCATAATAGGCGACCATGGCGCTGTGGGCATATTCGTAATTCTGGCTGCTGCGTGACAGCGCCCTTTCATAGTAGCGGGCAGCCATCAGGTCGCTATCGGCAAGGTAAGCCTCATAGCCAAGCTCGGCATATGGCTCGGCTCGCCATGCAAGGTTGAACCGCGCCAGCGTCAGCTGACCCTTGTCCGTGCTCGCCCAGAAGACGCATATGGCGGCAAGCAGCAAAAACAATATCAGCCCCACCATGCCGCGCACGTGGCGGCGCATGAAGCCGCCCTCCTCGCGCTCCTCGAAGTCGTAGTCCTCGTCGTCAAAATCCTCGTCCAGCGCGTCGTCCAAGTCGTAATCATCCAGATCGTAGTCGTCCATGTCCTCGTCCGGGTCATACTCATCCCCGTCGCCATCCATGAAGATATCGTCCATATCCGCTAGCTTCACGGGTATGTAGGTGTTGGCTGTCCGCCTGCGCTGGTTCTCTGGCCGAGGCACGCCAGCCTGCCTGCGCACAGGCTCCTTGGCTGGCTGCGGCTGGACGGGCGTTTCCGGTATATCCACGATCTGCTCCGGCGCAGGCTCGGTCTGAACGTCCTCGCCGCCCTGAACCGCATCCGCATCGCCCGCCTGCTCATCCTCCATGGCAAACAGCTCGTCAAAGGAAAAGCGCAGCGGTTCAAAGGTATCGCCGTACTGCTCCTGCGCTATCGGATCCTGCTCCTCCTGCGCAGCCTCGCCGGGCGTCGGGACAGCCTCCGTGCCATACAGGCTCACCGGGCCAACCTGCTCCGCAGCGGGCATGTCCGCTCCCTGCTCCTCCGGCTGCGGTCGCCTGTCCTCCGCCTCCTTGGCAGCCTGCGGCGGCGCATCCTGATCGGGTATCACGATCGGCGAGCCGCAGAAGGGGCAAAACAGCATATTCTCCATGACCTTCTTGCCGCATTGTCCACAATACATCCCGTTTCCTCCCCCTGTACTATCCTTGCAAAGCAACCCCTAAGCCAGCCTGACCAAGCCAGCCACGCCTCATAGGCAGCGCAGCGCCTCATAATCAGGATCGCCATAGAAGGTGCGCTCCTCCCCGGCGTCGCCGCCCAGCGCCTCCACAGCGTCGCGCAGCTCGATATAATCAAAGTATCTGAGGTCAAAGAGCCTGAGCATCTCCTTCAGCGGCTCCACGGCACGCTCGTCCCCCAGCTTTGCCAGACAGGATGCGTTCAGCGCCCGCTGCTCCGGCTGGTTGCGCAATCGTTCGATCAGGTATTGATATATGCGCTCGTCCCCCGGAAAATTGCAGCAGACATCCAAAATCAGCGTCTGCGCATATTCCGACGCGCCGGCATAGCGATCCAGCAGCAGAGCGGCGGTGGCTGCATCCCTGCCCGAAAGTATGTCCGCAGCCAGATCGCTCAGCTCGTTCTGCTCCTTGGCTGCACATACCAGCTCCAGCAGCACATCATCGGCAAGCCTGCTGCCAATATCCCGCAGCATGCCCATCGCCTCGGCTCGCAGCGCTTCCTTTTTATCTTTGTTCGCCACAAGCTCCCGCAGGCAGGGTGCGACCGCCTCACCCATGCCCACGATGCGGCTGTAGAGCGGCTCCGGCAGGTTCACCTCCGCATCGGAATATGCCTGCGCCAGCTCGATCAGCTCCTCAGGCTCGGTAAAGCGATCGAAGTAGGTCGCCGGAGCAGCGCCATCCAGCCAGTCGGCCGGCTTGGTTATCCACTCCTCCATCATGCGGTTGTAGCTCTCGTCGATCTGCTTTTCCGTAAGACCCGGATGCGCAGCCACCCATTTCCGTGCATATTCAAAAAACTTTGCGTCGAAATCTATGATCTTCATGTCCTTCATCTTCATCATCTGTCCTATTTACTCGTCCTCCACATCGCCGCAGGCAAAGGCGCCGCAGCTCTCCAGCACGGCAGCCATGTGGCTGGCATAGTAGGTCAGCCTCCGCAGGCTGCAAGCAAATTCCCGCGCCAGCCTGCCGGGGGATACCTTCTTGCCATGACCCAGCAGATAGCACCAAGCCAGCGCCGCAGCAGCCTCCTGCGTGCAGACCAGAGGATCATTCGCTCCATGGCAGGCGTCACGATAGGCACGCCAGATCATCACCAGCGCCGATCCTGCGCATAGCTGGTATTCCTGCGAAAGCACCTCGTCCGCAAAGCGAACCAACTGCCGCTCGCAGGCGGGCATCTCCGATAGCATATCCTCCGCCTCGGGCAGTATACCATCCTGCATATCGGTGTCCGGCGGCAGCACGCGCTCCAGCTCTCCGCCGCGCATCCGCATGAAGTATAGCCCGTGCAGCTTAACCTCCAGCGGCACGCTGCCGCGGTACATCAATTCCCGCATGCAGCTCTCCGCCCGGGCGTCGTCGGCAGAGGCAAGCACCATCATGGCCGCCCTGCCGCAGTTCTCATCGCCAGCGCCAACAGCCCACTGGATCAGCCCGCGAAACTCCGCATCCGTCCTCCACTGCTCCACAGCGCTCTCCAGACCCATGCTCAGCTCCTGCGCGATTCTGAACAGCCGCATGCGAAACTCCGCCGCAGGCACCTCATACACAAACTCCGGCTCGCATTCGCCGAGCCTGCCCTGCTGGGCGGCGTCGTGGTAGTAGCGCGCCACGCTGTCCTCTGGATCGATGCGCAGTATCCTTGCCCAGAAGGAAACCAGCTGCCCATCCTCCGCGCCGCAGCGGTGCAGCGCCACAGCACGCATGTGCAAAAGAGCCTTGTCGTGCGGCTCCTCCCGCAGGGCAAGCTTCAGCGCGTCCGCCGCCAGCGGATACATCTTCATCTCGCTCAGCGCATAAATCAGCAGCCGCAGCTCCACGCCTTCGGGGCGCTGGTTCTGCGCACGATCGATCAGCCGCTGTGCCTGCTGCACATCGCCGCACATGTAGTATATCTGCGCCGTTACGCATAGCGTGCGCACGCTGGCTTCCATATCCTCAAGGCTCATCGCCGCCTGAGAGAGCGCATCTTCCCTCGCGCCGCTCATATACAGCGCCATGGCATACAGCGCCCGCATCTCCGGCTGGTTTGGGTACATATCTAGGCTGCGCCGAAACCGCCTGAGCGCGCCCTCCACATCGTCCGTCTTCAGCGCCTGACAGGCACGCTCGGCGATCCTTGCCGCACGACCCCGCCGCCTGTTCAGCGGACGCTTCAGGCTGTCATAATAATCCATCTCGGCGATCAGGCTGCCTGCCTCTTCCATATAGGCGTCATCCGCGGCACGGCTGCTGTACATCCGCAGCGCACGCCGGGCGGAGGCATTTTCATTGCGGCCCAGCTGGTTCAGCGCAAGTCCATAATAGCACTCGGCAGGCGGGTCATCCTCCCGCAGCATATCCAGCAGTATCCTGTTGGATAGCTCGTGGCAGCCCATATCGCAGTACATCTCCGCCAGATCCAGCCTGTATTCCCGGTTCTGCGGGCTTTGCTCCACTGCCTGCCGCATCAGCTCCAACGCATCCACCGGGTTATTTGCCCGGCGGTTCTTCATGGCGCAGTGATGCACATAGGCAGCGTTGCGTTCAAAGGAAACTACCTTGGGGTTATAGCTCATTGATCCTCCCGAATGCTTGCCGCTTCCAGCAGCAGCCTTAGCTCCTGCGCCGTGAATTTATAGCGCTTGTTGCAGAAATGGCAGTCCACCTGCGCACCCTGCTGCGTTTCGATCATATCCTCAAGCTCCGCCGCGCCGAGGGAAACCAGCACGCGCTCGATCCTCTCCCGGCTGCAATCGCAGCGGTAGCGGGGCGTTTTCTTCTCCAGAATCTCCGGCTCCAGATGCAGAAGCAGCTGGTTGACCGCGCCCTCCAGATGGTATTCCTGCATGGTTGCGGAGATATCCATAAACATGCCCGCGCTCTGCTCCACGGAGGCAATGGCTGCCTCGGTGGCGTTG
>CAYWLE010000032.1:0-12893 GCA_964458825.1 uncultured Oscillospiraceae bacterium
CTGCGGCCCCATGCTCCCAAAGCACGTGCGCTACCAAACTGCGCTACACCCCGATCTTGAATCCGAGAGCCATGCTCGAAGCGACGTATAGAATTATAGCAAAAACCCCATCCTTTGTCAATAGCTTTTTGGGCGAAATTTTGCTCTCCCGGAAAAGATAATATTGATTTAGCCCCGGAATCACAGCTCCCTGCGGCCCTGAAAGGCGCGCAGCAGCGTGACCTCATCGGTATATTCCAGCTCGCCGCCAACGGGCACGCCATGGGCAATGCGCGTCACCTTCACCCCCATGGGCTTGATCAGCCGCGCAATGTATGCCGCCGTGGCTTCACCCTCCACATCCGGGTTGGTTGCCAGCACAACCTCCTGCACCTCGCCGGAGGACAGGCGTTGCATCAGCTCGCGTATGCGAATATCATCCGGCCCCACGCCATCCATGGGCGAGATCACGCCGTGCAGCACGTGGTACAGCCCGTTATAATCGCGCATGCGCTCCATTGCATTCACATCCCGAGGATCCTTCACCACGCATACCACATCGCGCCTGCGGTTTGGATCGGAGCATATGGCGCAGGGATCCACATCGGTGAAATTGCCGCAGACCGGGCAGAAATGCACCGCTCTTTTGCCATTGAAGATGGCCACTGCCAGCTCCCGCACCTGCTCCTCCGGCTGGGATATGATGTGGTAAGCCAGCCGCTGCGCCGTCTTTCTGCCGATGCCCGGCAGCTTGGAGAGCTGGTTAACCAGTCTGGAAATTGCTTCTACATCCGCCATAATCACCTCGCGGGGGCGGGGCGGCGCTCAGCAGCCAGCCGCACCCTGCCTCCGTACAAGAGCCTTACTTCCTTTATTGATGAACCAAAAGCGCCTTAAAACAGACCGGGCATGCTCAGGCCGCCAGTCATCTTGCCCATTTCACGCTCCATGGTGTCGGCTTCCTCGCGCAGCGCCTCATTTACAGCCGCAAGAACCAGATCCTGAAGCATTTCGATATCATCGGGATCCACAGCCTCGGGCTTGATGGTGATGGCGAGAACCTCCTTCTTGCCATTGACCTTCGCGGTACACATGCCGCCGCCGGCGCTGGCTTCAAACTCGCGGTTTTCGATCTCCTCCTGCACCTTGGTCATCTGCTGCTGGAGCTTCTGTGCCTGTCGGGCAAGCTGCTGCATATTGCCGCCGCCCATCATATTCGGAAATCCGCCTCGTGCCATATCGCTGTACCATCCTTCCTGCGCCCAGCTGGGCGCATGGTTTGTTTTTTAATCCAACATTCCTATTATACATGATTTTTTCGGTGGAGTAAAGAGCTTTTTGCCCTTCGATGCAGCCTCAAAAGCAGGCAAGGCTCCGCAGCAGCTGCGGAGCCTTACTGGTTTTAGACTGATTTTAGAAAAGAGGCGGCGGTGAATCAGTTCTGCGTATCGGTCTCGGCGCCTGCCGCGTTATTATCGGCAACTGCGTTATCTGCAGCAGCAGGTTCATCGGTGGCTGCGGGTACGTCGGTCGTTTCGACGGGGACTTCGGTGGCTGCTACAGGAACCTCGGTCGCTGCGGGTGCGTCGGTGGCTTCCACGGTGGTGGTGGTCTTGGTGGAGCATGCAGTAAGAGCCATGGCTGCCATCAGCATAACAAGTACAAGCGCGATAATCTTTTTCATGAAAATGATCCTCCCAATGGTATTCTTTGTTGCCCGGAGGTCTCCCCGCTGCTGCGGACAGCCTCCAAGTGAGACATATTATAATCCGAAAACAGGTAAAATATGCTGAGAAAGCATGAACAACTTCAAAATTTTATGCTGAAGCCCTGCCAATGGCAGGGCTTAAAATATAAATAATTTTCCAGCGTGCATAGCACGCTATGCGGGGATTCTTCAAGGGTGTGACACCCTTGAGCGGGGTTTCAGGGGTGGAACCCCTGAGCGTTCCCTCTGAGCATTCCCCCTGCGTTATATTTGCAGCAGGCGGGTTGCGATGGCGAAGAGCACCGTGAGCGAAGCCGCGTCCACCAGCGTGGTGATGATGGGGCTGGCCATGAGCGCGGGGTCGAGGTGAACGGCCTTTGCCAGCAGCGGCAGGGTGCAGCCGAGCGCCTTGGCGATAATGACGGTGACGAACATCGCCAGCGACACCGTGAGCGACACGATCTGGTTTGCACCGGTGAGGAATATCATGCGCAGGTAATTGAGCACTGCGAGGATGGCGCCCAGCAGCAGCGCCACGCGAACCTCCTTCCAGAGCACGCGGAAGATATCCCTGATCTCGATCTCGCCCAGCGCGAGGCCGCGGATGGCGAGGGTGGAGGCCTGGGATCCGCAGTTACCGCCGGTACCCATCAGCAGAGGGATGCTGGCGGTGATCATCACGCCGATGCCCTCGGCGCTGGAGAGCACATCCTCAAAATAGGTGACGATCAGACCTGTGAAGGTGGCCATGAACATCATGAAAACCAACCAAGGCAGGCGGTTTTTTGCCATGGAAAGCACACTGGTTTTGAGGTATTCGTCATCGGAGGGCAGCATGGCGGCCATCTTTTCGAAGTCCTCGGTATTTTCCTCTTCGATAACATCCACGATATCATCGACGGTAATGATGCCCACGAGCCGCTCCTCATGATCGACCACGGGGATGGAGAGCAGGTCATACTTTCGAACGGTATCGGCAACGACCTCCTGGTCGTCGGTGGTATGCACGGAAATCGCCTGCGTATTCATCAGCTCATCCACGAGCCGGTCGTCAGTGGCGAGAATCAGCTTGCGCAGACCCACCGTGCCGAGCAGCTTTCTGCTCTCATCGATTATATAGAGCGTATTGATGGTTTCCTTATCCACGCCGGTGCGACGAATCTCCGCCATTGCCTGACCCACGGAGGTTCCTAGGCGGAACTCCATATATTCGATGGTCATGATGGAACCGGCGCTGTTTTCCGGGTAGCGCAGGAACTGGTTTATCAGCTGGCGCTTCTTTTCATCGCAGCCCTGCAGCATGCGCTTTACCACGCCGGCAGGCAGCTCCTCGAGGAAGTCCACCGCGTCGTCGATGAACATATCGTCGATCAGGCGCATGGCCTCGGTATCGTCCATCGCCTCCATGATGCGGGTGCGCTGGTCGTTATCCATATAGGAAAATACCTCGGCGGAGATATCCTTAGGCAGCAGGCGGAACACCATCAGCCGCTTTTCATTATCCAGCGTTTCCAGATAATCCGCAATATCCACTTCATTGAGCATATTGAGCGCGCCGCGCAGCTCAGCCTTTCGGTTGGCTTCGATCAGCACGTCCAGACGCTGCTTGATGCGATCAAAATCCATAGGCTTCACCCTCCTGTTTATACGGCTGGCTAAGCAGCCGTCCATAGTTCACTCCGTTATTATGCAGTCGGCAGGGGGAAACGCGCGCAAAAAGCCGCGATTGCACCACTATGCCAGCCAATCGGTGTGACGTTCGGATCCGTGTGTGAAGATGAAGGCCTGCCTATAAGGGAAAGGGTGGTCAGCCGCCGCCGGATATATCCTCCGCGCAGAGCAACCTGCTTGAATAGAATCAAACCAGCGGCGCAGCAATGAACAACACGCCTTCAGGCACGCCATCAGCCGACATACTTCTTCCGCCGTCGTCCATGCTTTGCCACCTCCGATAAAATGATTTTCTAAATGAGCCGGGGAAGGAAATACATCCAAAATTCCCCTTCTAATATAATAAACTTGAAACCCGCCTTCGTCAAGCCCAAGGCGGGAAAAAATCCGCTTTTTTGCGGCGAATATTCATCAAAGCTTTGTCCGGCTCACCACGGCAGCAGCCTATCTCCCTTCACCAGATAAGCCTTGCGGGCAATGCCGGCGAGGGGATCATCGGAATGGGAATCGGAATAAAACGCATCGATCTGACCATCGGGATAGGCGGCGCGAAAGCGGCGCAGCTTTTCCTGACCATGGCAGTTCAAACCAGAAAACAGACCCGTATGCTTATCCACAGGGGAGCCCATGACGCAGCCTATGCCCAGCCGAGTGCAGGCAGGCAGAATGAGAAACTCCGGCGAGGCGGAGATCACCACATCGTCCTCCCTGTGGCGCTCCAAATAGAAGCTCTTCACACGGCTGAAGTTTGCCTGCCAGAACGCCTCCACGGCGGCGTCCACATCCTTCAGGCGGGTGAGGAAGCCGCTGAGCATGCGCTGCTTGAACGCCTGTTTTTTGCGCAGCTTCAGCACAAAGCACAGGCCGTTGACCGCCTGAGCGGGGATATCCGGCCACACGGAGGGATAATGGCGCAGGCAAAATGCCACGAAGCGGGCGGTGCTGTCGCCACGAAGAATGGTATTGTCAAAATCGTATACGTTCATGCGGATGTCCTCCCTCCAGCTATGCCTATTACTCTATCACAGGGCGGCGAAGCTTGTCAACCTGCCGCAGCGACCGGGCAGGCAAATACCCGCCCCCGAATATGGAGGCGGGTATTGACTTGGCTGGTTTGGTTGAATGCTTACTTCTTCTCCTCGAGCCTTTTGATGGTTTCCACATTTTCCATCTCCACGGCGTTGAGGCTGTTATAATCGAAGTCAGGATCCTCGCTATACCAGCTCTTGCCGGAGAAATAATCGCGATAGACCTCCTTCTTGAACACATAGCCGTGGCGGGCAAGTATCTCGTTGCGCATCAGGGCGAGGGTATCCTTATCATAATCCTGAAGCTCCTCGGCGGAGTAGAGGTATACATCGCTGTCGAGCAGGAGATAGGAATCGGCTTCATCCATCTCGGCAAGCTCGTTAAGCAGCTCGGCTTCATCATCCGTCTGCTGCCAAGCCAGCACCGGCGGGGTATAATACTCAGGATCGCATGCCATGGACACGGCAAAGCCATTCTCGCCAAGCTCATCCACAGCGCCGCTATCCAGCTTCACCCGCAGCAGAACGCCCGCATTGGGGTTGACCTGCTCGATGCTTGCATCCATGTAAGCGGAAAAGCTATTCTTCAGGCTCACATAAAGCTCATTGCCCAGCAGAGCCATCTTCATATCATAGCCCACATAATTATAGGGAATATGGGCAAGCAGGGTATCGCTTCCATCGGGAGCGAGGCAGTGCAGGGCGACGGTATATTCCATATCTTCCTTCCAGAAGGTATCCTCCACATCGGCAGCGATATAGAAGATGCCCTCATCCGTGACCAGCGAGCCAGCATAGAAAGCCTCGATGGCGATGGTTTCATCCGTGCCGCCGGAAAGATCCACCAGACGGGAGGATGCAAAGTCGCCCTCGCTATCGCAGAGGGAGGCATAGATGCGCTCGCCATCGGTCTGGATGGAGGATACGATCACGGTAAACTCCTCTTCATCCTTGTAAAAGCTGCTGTGGCGACCCGCTGTGTTATTGGGTATAATGGATATGAGGCTGCCATCCATATCATAGAGCATGAAGTTGGTAAAATCATAGGCAAAGACCCCGTTGCGGAAGCAGGAAGCCACGGCGATGCGATCATTTGCGATTGCCATATGCGCCTCGCCATTGCCCAGCCCGGCAATGAGGGGGGTGAGGTTTTCGCCGTCGAGATCCATGCGGTAAACCACGCTCTGACCCTCATATGCGGTTTCCACGCTGCCGCTGCCCCAGCCCTCAGCATTGGTTATGTAGCTGCCGGGATCATAATCGGTAGCGATGAAATAAATATGATCGCCATAAACGGTCATATCGCCATAGCCGCTGTAGTGGGTGGCGCTGGTTAGGTGGAAATCCTCGCCGCCATACTCATTCTTGCTTCCCATGATGCGCTCGGTGCCGAGCTGTACGGGGATATCGTCCGCGCCGATCCTCCATAGGCTCTCCATATAGCAATCATCAAGCTCATCCTCATTCACCACAGGATCGCGCAGCACAAAGTAAATATCATCGCCTGCGGCCTGAAGGCTGCGAATCTGGATATTTGTGCCCTCCAAGATGCATTTGCTTGTGCCGTCAGCTTCCAGACGCATCAAGCCATCCATGGCAAACCAGAGCCTGCCCTGTTTGTCCTTTGCGGCAATGCCGCCGTTGCTGATGTTTCCCGAGATCACGTCCACCTCCGCAAGCGCCCCGCCGACAGCCGTCATCAGCGCCAGTGCAAGCAGCAGAGCAAGCATTTGAACTGTTCTATTCATGCAGCCTTCCTCCATTATTTGAACTACCCCTTTGACGCAGAACGGCAGAAAATTGTTTCAGTCCCTTGGATATTTTCTCATTTTCCTCATTCCCACAGCTTTTCTGGATAGACGCCCGTCGCTCGCTTTGCCTTGAGCGCCTGCTGGACGGCGGGAAGATCCTGCTGATAGGTCATGCCATACCAGCGCTCGTCGGTATCCAGCACTCGCACCGCAGCCCTGCCCTCATGAATGAGCGCATCCGGCACGCTGGGCAGGTAATATTCCGCCTTGAGGGGGTTCTCCTTGGCGCGGGTATTCAGGAAGCTGATGAAGCGCGCCTTCATCTCCTCCAGCACGCTATGGGAGAACGCCCACAGGTTCATGGAAACGAGGGTGCCTGCGGGGATGAAGACCTCGGCCTCGCCCTCCTCCTGATAAGCTGCGCCGCCGGGTCGAGGCACGATGTGCAGCCGCTCGGTGATGGATGTGAGCATACCGCCAGCATCCACCTCGCATACGCCGCGGGAAACATAGCCATTCTCGGTGAGCGTATTTTCGATGCGATAGCCAACCATGGCGTGGAGGTTGGCTGGGTGGGGCGCGGTAAGGAAGTCCGCCGCAGCGTGGAAGGCAGATGCGCCATAGAAATCATCGGCATTGATGGCTGCGAAGTCGCCCTCTATCTCATCCGCTGCGCAAAGCACTGCATGCGCCGTTCCCCACGGCTTGACCCTGCCCTCTGGCACGGAAAAGCCCGCCGGCAGGCGATCGATGGTCTGGTAGGCATAGGCCACGGGGATGCGCTGGGCAATGCGGTCGCCCACCACGGCGCGGAAATCCGCCTCCATTTCAGGCTTGATCACGCAAACCACCTTGCCAAAGCCCGCGCGCAGGGCGTCGAAGATGGAATAATCCATGATGACGTGGCCATATTCATCCACCGGGGTGATCTGCTTGCAGCCTCCAAAGCGGCTGCCCATGCCAGCGGCCATAATGACCAGAGTAGGCTTGTTCATGTTGGTTCTGTTTCCTTTCCAGTTGGGTTCTGCTTAGGTTCTGTTTTTTTGTGCGTTGGACGCCGTGCGGCTTACTTCGCCTGTTCCTTTTTCTTTCTGTCAAAGAAGGGAGATTTGCCCGATACTGACAGCGGCAGGCCGCAGATCATGCCGACCCTTTCGCCCATGATGCCCATCTCCTTTGCGGCGCGACCGGCGGAGAAGAGTATGCGGCTATCCACGCGGCAATCCGCCGCAGCGGCGGCGGCGCTGCCCAGCGCGATGCCTACATCCATGGGATCATACACGCACACGCCGCCCTTTTCGGCGCACTCGGCGCAGTTTTTATAATGGCAATAGCCGCAGATATCCTGCAAGCCGCGGACGCCCTCCTCGATGCCGATGAGCACCAGCGCCTGTGCGGCGCGAACATTGCCTGCATCGCGGCTGAGAAAATCCATGCCATGCTGCTCTGCGAGCTTATCCATCATGGCGGCCACGTCGTCCTTATCCTTATCAGTCAGGGTGAGGGTCACGATATGATCCCAGCCCTTTGCCTTGGGTGCGGTGCGTGCTGCGGCGCATACGCGCTCGGCGGCGCTCAGAGCTGCACGCAGCTCCATTTCCTTGGAATTATAGATCATTTTCAGCCTCCTAAGCTTGGGTCGAGCTATGCGTGCCGGGGGCAGAGCCTGCCCTGCGGCGAGGATCCTCTGTTTAAGCATCCATCTTCAATTGTAGTCAGGCAGGCGCGGAAGTCAAGTGCCTGCCTGAATTTTGAAGGATATTATGGCAGGTCAGAGGTCTAAAAGCCCATCCTGCCTGCACCGGACGAAGCAAAGTGTGAAAAACTTTTGAAATATGTGCCTCGGGTATATTTATCGCACACGAGGCGCATACTCTAAATCATCAAGGCTTTGGAGGATACAGAAAATGGAGCAGGCTATTGCAAAGACGGGCAGGCGGGCAGGCTGGAGCGAGAGTGAAAACAAGCTCCTCTGGGAAACCGCCGATGAAGCACAGCAGCAGGGATTGCCCCTGAAGACCGTATTTGAGCAGATCGCCAAGCAGACCGGCCGCCGTCCCAACAGCATACGCAATTATTATTACGCGCAGGTGCGCACGCGGGAGGATGGTCAGAGCCACACCGCACGCTTCGTACCATTCACCCAGAGCGAGGTAGATTGGCTGATGGAGCAGGTGCTCATCGCCCGAGCAGAGGGGCAAAGCGTGCGTGCCTGTCTGCAAAAGCTCTCCGGCGGCGACCACAGCCTGATGCTGCGCTACCAGAACAAGTATCGTGCGGTGATCAAGAGCCGCCCGGACTACGTGCGCAGCCTTGTGGACAGGCTCAACAGCGAGGGCGTCGCCTGCGATACGCCGCAGGTGAACCACCGCGCCCGCAGCGACCTGAACGCCTCCTGCGAACGCATAGTATCCGAGGCACAGCGCGCTGGGGACGCGGAGCTTGCCCGCGCCTGCGATGTGCTTGCCAAGTACCTCTGTGCGCGCCATGCGGAACCAGCCAGCCTTGATGCAGGCGGCGCTGCGGCGCTGCTTTCCCTCATCAAGGATTTCCTTGCCCTGCCGGAGGAGGCTCGCGCAGCTGAGCTGAAGCCCTTCTGCGAGGCGCTCTCGGAAAAGCTTGGCGCGCTGGAGGAGGCAATCAGCGTAGAATAATGCTATGGACGGGGGAGATACTCCCCCGTCCACAAATCTGGCTCAGCTTGCCTGATCGTCCATCCACTCCACGGGCAGGTTTTCGATCTCGGGAAAGATCTCCGCGCCGAAGCCCTCGGTGGAATCCTTCTTGAAGAACACCTTCACTGTGAATACGATCAGCTTTATATCCAGCCATATGCTGAAGTTTTCGATGTACATCAAATCGAGGATCAGCTTATCCCGCGGGGAGGTATTGTACTTGCCCTCGATCTGCGCATAGCCAGTCAGCCCGGCCTTCATGCGGGTTCGGTAGGTAAACTCCGGCAGCTCGCCGAGGTACCTCTGCACGTTATCCACCATCTCCGGTCGGGGGCCGACGAGGCTCATATCGCCCCGCAGGATATTGATGAGCTGGGGCAGCTCATCGATGCGGTAGCGGCGCATGAAGCGACCCACGGGGGTGATGCGATCGTCATCCACGGTGGCGGACACATGGATATCGCCCGTTTCAGCATACATGGAGCGGAACTTAAATATGGAAAAGACGCGGTCATTATCAGTAACGCGATCCTGCCGGTAAAACACCGGGCCGCCGTCGCAGAGCTTGATGGCGATGGCGCAGCCCAGCATGAGCGGGCTGAGCACAACCAGCCCCAGCCCGGACACGATGATATCCATCGCCCGCTTGAGGAAGCGCTGCTCGAGGGACATGCGATCATTGCTGGCTTCCATGAAGGCCATATCATCCAGTATGGTGGTTCGGGCGCCTTGGGTGAGGATATCCGAAATCTCCGGGCTATAATAGATATTGCGGTGCAGGTGATAGGCATATTCCACCAGCCGCACGCGATCATTGGCAGGCACGCCATAGAACATCACAGCCTCATGATCGGCAATGATCCGGCGCACGTTTTTATCGCGGTAATCCGCCACGGTGACGATCTTATAGCGCAGGCGATACTTTTGCAGCTTGGACATCACATGTACCAGCGCCGTCTTGGACGAGGTGAGCAGGCAGCAGCGCTCGGGCGGGTTGATCTTGAAATAGACGTGGTTGCCCAGCATAACCATCGCTATGATCCAAACCAGCTGCACCGCAAAGACCACGCAGAGCATGCCGATCTCCTCGCTGACGGGCAATATGGTTTCGCGGCTGTTGCGGCGGTAGCTCATGAACACAAATTCGATGTATGCCACGATATTCGTCACCAGCACGCGGAAGGCGAGGGAGAAGATGATGGTTTGGTTCTTCTCCTTGCCCACGGCATAGCCGCCGAAGGACTTGCCCAGAGCCACATACATCACCGTGAAGGTGACTACGATGATGGCGGTGATACGGCGATAGTAAAGCCGCAAATGCGGGTTATAGATCGACATCAGCGCGATGAAGCTGCCGATCAGCAGCAGAAACAAAAGCAAATTCAGCGCCAACACCGCCAGAGCGCTGCGCATTTTGCGTTTTTTGTCCATAAAAAGCCCTCCATACGGCTCGGAATTACTCTATTTTATTCTAAGCCGCATTATGCATGCTGTCAACGACGGCAATGTAACGCTTTATGGACAAGAAGATGCTATGGTCATATACAGGCGGAGGGAGCAGCAAAAGCTGCTCCCTCCGTAGGCTTGTTGCATTTTTACTTTGCCAGACCAGCCAGAATGGCTTCGGCAGTGGCCAGATCCACATCGTCAAAGAAGATGGTGATATCGCTGTTGCCAGCCATTACGTCTGCATAAGCCACGCTGCCATCCTCGTTCAGCGTAAGCTGCACCAGCATGCCGCCCGGCTCGCCCAGCGCGCCATCCTCGCCCAGCATATAGAGGGCAGAGCCATTCTCATCCTCATAGGCGGGGGTGATGGTCATGGAGAAGTAGGTATCCTCGGCGGCATAATCCACGCTGAGGTAGCCTTCATCGGCATAGATGTAATCCAGCGCATAGCCCTCCGGCGCGGTATAAGCGGGGATGGGGCTGCCGTAGATGACCTCCGCCTCCTCCAGCGTGGCGGGGTTAACGTCGTCCATGTCGAGGTCGTAGTCGAAATCGTCGTCATAATCGTCGTAATCGTAGCCGCCGATCACCTCCACGTCCGAATCGATATTTTCAAGGCTGCTTTCAACGGCGGCGAAGCTGTTCATCAGCTCAACCACGCTATCATCGGCGGCGAGGGTCATCACATCGCCAAGCAGGGCATAGAGGTCGGTCTGAATCTGCTGGTAAGCCTCGGACTCGGCATCGCTGGTCAGCTCCAGCATTTCCTTGCCTGCGAAGCTATCCACATAGGGAATGGCAGCGCTGTTGGTCTGGAAAGCAAGCTCGGCGGTGAGGGCATCGCCATTATCATCAACATTGAGGGTAATCGTATTATCGGCAGTGATGGAGCCGTCCTCCTCGCGGGACTCGGCGCTCTGCGTGCCGAAGCTGATGGTGGCGGTGTTCTCTTCCACGCTCTGGCTGTCGCTCTCGACGAGATCCACGCCGAAGTTGAAGAAGCTCTCGGCAAGGCCGTTTTCATCGATGAGCACATAATCGGATACGGCGATGGAAACCTTAGCACTGGTTTCGACGGTCGTCTGGCTGCCGTCGGCGTCGATGGTTTCATAGCTGTCCTTGACGTCGCCGACAATATCAAATACGGCGCTGAGGTTCTGCTCATCGGCAAAGAGGTTCAGGCTCATTTCGATATCGGTGCTTTCATCATCGCTGGCATTCACGATCATCACCATATCGATGTTGGAGCCGTCGCTGATCATGATCTCCTCGACATTCAAAGCAACGCCCTCAACCTCCGTATCCAGCGCAACTCTTACATATTTCGTGCCGTCCTGCTCCGCAATGGTCATATCCAAGGGCAGCTTCGCATTGAGGCTGTCTATCTCGTCCTCATCAACCATGGCTTCGATCAGCTCGGTAAAGCTTGCGCAGTCGGAACCAGCGATCATGTTCAGAAGCTTCAGCAGGGACTGGGTATAATCGCGCAGAGGCTCGATATCGCTGCTGAGGTAGTCGTCCATGCTTGCATAGGCGTCCATGCAGCCCATGTTCAATACGGCATGCTGGCCGGGGAAGGTGGAGCCGTTTACATCCACATCCATGGGTGCAAATTCCGCGCCGGAAATTTCGACCCACTTATTGATCTGCTGCTGGTTGAGCGCATCGAGCTGCTCGCGCACGGCGGGATCCTTTACTGCTTCGTTATAGGCGGAGAGGGAGGTAGCGAGCTTCGTGGCAGTGGCGAGAACCTCGGCAACCTGCGCGTCGCTATCCTCCGTCAGACCCAGCAGCTCGCCGAGGGTGGCATAGCTCAGGGTATAGGCCTTGCCATTGTCTGCAAAGCTGAATGCAACGCCATTGGTATCCAGCCTGCCGGAGATAGGCAGCAGGGTATTATCGCCCGCATGAATTTCAAAATCCAAGCCAAGCTGCTCCGCGCCGAGGGCGGTGGTGAGCTGAAGCTCGGGATCGAGGGTCACGGCTTCATCGTTTATGGTGAGGGTCAGGTTGCGCAGCGTATACTGGTTTGCAGTTTCGGGCACGGCGGGCAGGCTACCCACGCCGCTAAAGAGCATCGCCAGGCTGACAATCAGGGACAGGATCGCAGTCATACTTGTTCCTCCTTGGTTTGCATTGATTTAGTCGGTTGATTGATTACCCCTAAATATCGGTCTCAATGTAATTATTGTATCCGCTGTTGGCTTCTAAGTCAACTACGCACACAAAATTTCCTTGCCAGAAATTGGACGCTCGGCAGCGCCCTTTGGTTCCCCACGCATGCATTTCTGCTTTTCTTTTTCTGCCGCCCGTGCTATAATAATTAAAATATGGAAGCCTTTCAGGGAGGGATACAGCATGGACGAGCGCACGGATTTCCTCAAGGAGCAGGAGTACACTGCCAAGGTACAGCAATTGATGCTTGCCATCATCGAGCAGGCGGACAAGATCTCCGGCAGCCATTCCGAATCCATTCGGGCGATCATCGCCGATGCATGGGAGGAGCTGCGCGTGCGGCCCACCCAGCTATCGGTGCAGGATCTAGAGCAGCTATCCGTGGAGCTGAACCGCATCACCGCCCGCCGGGAATTTACCCGGGAGCTGGCGGAGCGCTACCGGCGCATGCTGATGA